>DASVEC010000618.1:0-21144 GCA_036380755.1 Iamia sp.
AGTCCCGTGCTCCGCAAGATCGTCTTCGTCCTCATCGCCCTGGCCCTCCCGCTGATGGCGGCCCAGGCCGTCTCGGCCGGCGAGCAGTACCCGCCCACGGGCGACGGCAGCACCGTGCCCGCTCCGCCGCAGGAGGAGGCCGCCGACACCTCCTCGCCGGCCCCGCTGGCCCGCACCGGCACCGATCTCGCCGTGATCGGCGGCGTGGCCGTGGTCCTCCTGGCCGGTGGCGCCGTCGTGGTCCTGGCCAGCAAGCGCCGGGCCACCGCTCCCGCCGCCTGACGTTCACCAGCCCGCCCCACTCCGGGGACGGCAGGGCCGGCGAGGCGTCAGCCGAGTGGCCAGGGAAGGCAACGGCGCCGGCAGCCCCTACGATCGCCGGATGGCCAAGATCAAGGTGGACAACCCGGTCGTCGAGCTCGATGGCGACGAGATGACGCGCATCATCTGGGCGTTCATCAAGGAGCAGCTGATCCTCCCGTACCTCGACGTCGAGCTCGAGTACTACGACCTCGGGATCGAGCACCGGGACGAGACCGACGACCAGGTCACCATCGACGCGGCCGAGGCGATCAAGCGCCACGGCGTCGGGGTCAAGTGCGCCACGATCACCCCCGACGAGGCGCGGGTCGAGGAGTTCGGCCTCAAGAAGATGTGGGTGTCGCCCAACGGCACCATCCGCAACATCCTCGGCGGCGTGGTCTTCCGCGAACCGATCATCATGAGCAACGTCCCCCGTCTGGTGCCGGGCTGGACCAAGCCGATCATCATCGGTCGTCACGCCCACGGCGACCAGTACAAGGCCACCAACTTCAAGGTCCCCGGCCCCGGCACGCTGACCATCAGCTACACGCCCGACGACGGCTCCGAGCCGATCGAGCACGTGGTCACCCACTACCCCGAGGGCGGGGGCGTGGCCATGGGCATGTACAACTACAACAAGTCGATCGAGGACTTCGCCCGGGCCTCGTTCTCCTACGGCCTGGCCCGGCAGTACCCCGTGTACATGTCGACCAAGAACACGATCCTCAAGGCCTACGACGGCGCCTTCAAGGACATCTTCCAGGAGATCTTCGACGCCGAGTTCAAGGCCGACTTCGAGGCCGCCGGGCTCACGTACGAGCACCGCCTCATCGACGACATGGTCGCCGCGGCCATGAAGTGGGAGGGCGGCTACGTCTGGGCCTGCAAGAACTACGACGGCGACGTCCAGTCCGACACGGTGGCCCAGGGCTTCGGCTCGCTCGGCCTGATGACCTCCGTGCTGTCGACGCCGGACGGGCGCACGGTCGAGGCCGAGGCCGCCCACGGCACGGTCACCCGCCACTACCGGGAGCACCAGAAGGGCAACAAGACGTCGACCAACCCGATCGCCTCGATCTTCGCCTGGACCCGGGGCCTGGCCCACCGGGGCAAGCTCGACGGCACCCCGGCGGTCACCGAGTTCGCCGAGGCCCTCGAGCGGGTCTGCATCGACACCGTCGAGAGCGGCCGCATGACGAAGGACCTCGCCCTGCTCGTCGGCAAGGACGCCGAGTGGCTCACCACCGAGGACTTCCTCGCCGCCCTCGACGACGGCCTCCAGCAGAAGATGGCCTAGCGACTCCGACTTCGAACATGTGTTTGTAAGGTGGCTGCACCCCGACACAGTGATGAGGCGCACGGCGGGTTCGCGGCTCGCGATCGACGGGACGGCGCTCGGCCGGAGGAGCGTGGCTTCGAAGCGCCTCCGCCGTCCGCAGAGCTCCCTCCGCCACGAGATCCCGGTCCCGCCGATCCGCCTGCGTCGCCCCCTCCAAGCAGCGACTGATCGCCACTAGCCCTCGGCGGCGGCCTTGACCCTTTCGAGGGTCTGGTGCATGCCGTGCCTCAGGCGGTCGCCGCGGCCGGGCATCACCGCGTTGAAGACCTTGGCCAGCAGCGGCTTGTCGCCGTCGGCCCGGGTCTCGACCACGTGGGTCCCGCCGTCGGCGGTGGGGGTGAGGCGGTAGGTCCAGGTGGCCCCGGAGTCCTTGGTGGTGAAGGCGAACACCTCACCCCGGTGCGACTCCACCACCGTGCTGGTGGTCGACCAGCGCACCGGGATCGGGCCCAGATCCTGGCGGTTCCAGCCCTTGAACCGGGCCTGCTCCCGCGGGCCGGTGCCGCCGTCGAGCCAGGCGCAGCGGTAGCACTCGGGGCTCCACTCGCCCATGCGGGTCACGTCCGAGATCAGGTCCCAGACGGCGTCGGGCGGCGCCGCGATGTCGATCTCGGCGCGATCCTCGGTCCCCGGCTCGGCTGCCACGGCCGCCAGCCTGTCACGGATCGGACAGGTCGGTGACGATCTCGGCCCGAGGCCGAGCGCGGCGCTGGCAACGCTCGTAGCCTGGCGGCCATGCGCGCCTACGACTCCCTCTACATCGACGGCCAGTGGGTCCCCTCCACCGGCACCGGCACGATCGACGTGATCAACGCGTCGACGGAGGAGGTCATGGGTTCGATCCCCGAGGGGACGCCCGAGGACGTCGACCGGGCCGTCGCCGCGGCCAAGGCCGCCTTCGACGGCTGGAGCCAGACCGACCCGGCCGAGCGGTCCAAGGTCCTCCAGGCCCTGAGCGACGGGCTGGCTGCTCGCAACCAGGAGATCGCCGAGACGATCACCGGTGAGGTCGGGATGCCGATGATGCTCAGCCAGCTGATCCAGGCGGGCCTCCCCACCGCCATCTCCGGCACCTACGTGCAGCTGCTCGACGAGGTCCAGTGGGAGGAGGAGATCGGCAACAGCCTGGTGGTGAAGGAGCCGATCGGTGTGGTCGGCTGCATCACGCCGTGGAACTACCCGCTCCACCAGATCGTGGCCAAGGTCGCCCCCGCCCTCGCCGCCGGCTGCACCGTGGTGCTCAAGCCCAGCGAGGTCGCCCCGCTCAACGCCTTCATCCTGGCCGAGATCATCGACGGCCTGGGCCTGCCCGCCGGGGTGTTCAACCTCGTGTCCGGCGTCGGCCCCGTGGTCGGCGAGGCCATCGCCACGCACCCCGACGTCGACATGGTGAGCTTCACCGGCTCGACGCGCGCCGGCACCCGCGTGGCCGAGCTGGCCGCCCCCACCGTCAAGCGGGTGGCCCTCGAGCTGGGTGGCAAGTCGGCCAACATCATCCTCGACGACCTCGAGGGCGAGCAGCTCGAGACCGCCGTGCGCAAGGGCGTGGGCTCGGCCTACCTCAACTCGGGCCAGACGTGCACCGCCTTCACCCGCATGCTCGTGCCGGCCGACAAGCACGACGCCATCGTCGACATCATCCGCGACGAGGTCGAGACGACCTACAGCATCGGCGACCCGGCGGCGAACGGCGGCCGCCTCGGCCCGCTGATCTCCGACGCCCAGCGCACCCGCGTGCGCAGCTACATCGAGAAGGGCGTCGAGGAGGGGGCCACCCTCGTCACCGGCGGCGCCGACCAGCCCGACGACCTGCCCACCGGCTACTACGTGAAGCCCACGGTCTTCGCCGGCGTGGACAACGCCATGACCATCGCCCAGGAGGAGATCTTCGGCCCGGTGCTGTCGGTGATCCCCTACGACGACGTCGACGACGCCGTGCGCATCGCCAACGACACCCAGTACGGGCTGTCGGGCGGGGTGTGGGGCGCCGACAAGGACAAGGCCCAGGCCGTCGCCCGGCGTCTGCGCACCGGCCAGGTCGAGGTCAACGGGGGCGGCTTCAACCCGCTGGCCCCCTTCGGTGGCTACAAGATGTCGGGCATCGGCCGCGAGCTGGGCAAGTACGGCCTGGAGGAGTTCCTCCAGGTCAAGGCCATGCAGCGGTAGGTCGGTGCTCGGGGTCGACCTCGCCGCCCTGCGGGGTCGGTACGCCGAACCCCATCGCCGCTACCACACCGGTGAGCACGTCTCCGAGGTGCTGGCCGAGGTGGAGCGGCTGCTGGCGCACGAGCCGTCGGCCGATGCCGAGGCGGTCGAGCTGGCCGCCCTCTACCACGACGCCATCTACGATGTGCGCGCCGGCGGTGGCGCCTCCGAGGACGCCAGCGCCCACCTGGCGGCGGCCGAGATCCGGGCCGCCGGCGGGTCGGCGGCGCTGGCGACCGAGGTCGTCCGGCTGGTCCAGCTGACCGCCGGCCACACGGTCGACCCCGCCGATCGCTCGGGGGCGGTGCTGGTCGATGCCGACCTGTGGATCCTCTCGGCGCCCCCGGCGCGCTACGACCGCTACGTCGCCGACGTCCGGGCCGAGTACGCCCACGTCACCGCCGACGTCTGGCGCACGGGCCGAGGTCAGGTCCTCGACCGCTTCCTCGACGCGGCGGCGACCGAGTCGCTCTACACCGCCGGGGAGGTGGCCGACCGCTCCGGGCGCCGCGCCCGCGCCGTGGCGAACCTCACCCGCGAGCGGGCCGCTCTCGCCTGACCCGCAGCCCGGCGGCGCGGAGCCGGCGCACCAGCTCCCGGGGGTCGACGGGGGTGGCGCCGGCATCGACGGCGCGCTGCCACCAGGCGTCGGGCAGGTCGTAGTGGTCCCGGTGGAAGGCCCGGGGTGGCAGGCCCAGGCGGGCGGCGAATAGGTGGAGCTCGTCGAACGACTCGTCGCTGACGAGGTGGGCGAACCGCCGTCCGTGCGCGGCCCAGATCGGCCGATCGACCAAGATCACCGCCGCAGTCTGCCGCCGATCAGTCGGGCACCCGCTCCCAGCGGAAGCGCAGGAAGCCGGTGGCGAAGGCGATCGTCAGCACGACCATCATGATCAGGAAGGCCACCCCCAGGTCGACGAGGAACCCGACGTCCTCGTCGAGGAGGGCCCTCCGCAGCCCCAGCGAGAGCCCGACGGCCACGAAGACGACGAGGGCGCTACGCCAGCGCTCGCTGGTCTCGGGGGTCCGTCGTCGCCACGCCACCGTCCCGGGCTACCCCGAACGGCGTCGCCCACGCACTACGCCTCGGGGTGGCCCTCCCAGTCGGCGATCCTCGCCAGGGCGGCGGGGCTGGTGCTCAGCTCGTAGGCGACGACGGCCTCGCCGTCGAGGAGCGTCACCTCGACCCGGTGGAAGAGGCCGTGGGCGACCCCCTCGACCTCGTCGAGGTGGGCCATGACCACCTCGGCGACCCCCGGGTCGAGGTCGACGGCCCAGCCCTTCACCAGATCCCCACCCGGGGTGAAGACGGCGGCCGGCCAGCCCTCGCCGGTGTCGTAGAGGTGGCCCTCGACCGCGGCCGGCCGCCAGCTGAGGGCGTGGGGCTCGAGGACGGGCCAGCGCAGATGGCCGGGCATGAGCGTGCCGTAGACGAACAGCGGCAGGGCCATCCGCCCAGCGTCGCGCGCACGGGAGTCCTAGACCGCTCGGTCAAGAGACGGGGTACGGTCGGGTGATGGCCGCACTCGCCGACGTCCTCGATGCCCTCCCGGTTGCGGCGGCGCGGGCCAAGGCCCTCGTGACCAACCGGCCCGTCCCGTTGCCCGCCGGGGTCGACGCCCCCCGGGTGGCCATCATCGGCACCGGGATCGGGGGGCTGGGCATGGCCATCCGGCTCGTCCAGATGGGCGTCGACGACGTCACCCTCTTCGAGAAGGCCGACGCCCTGGGTGGCACCTGGCGGGACAACACCTACCCGGGCTCGGGCTGCGACGTCCCGTCGCACCTCTACTCGCTGTCGTTCGCCCCCAACCCGGACTGGAGCCGCAAGTTCCCGGAGCAGTCCGAGATCCTCGACCACCTGGAGCGGATCGCCGACGACTTCGACGTGCGCCGGCGCATCCGCTTCTCCACCGAGGTCACCGCCGCGACCTTCGACGAGGACGCCGGCACCTGGACCCTCGCCCTGGGCGACGGCACGACCTTCACCGCCGACGTCGTCGTGGCCGCCACCGGTCAGCTCAACCGGCCCCACGTCCCGGCCATCGAGGGGCTCGACACCTTCGCCGGCACGGTCTTCCACTCGGCCCGCTGGGACCACGACCACGACCTCACCGGCGAGGACGTGGCCGTGATCGGCATCGGCGCCAGCGCCATCCAGTTCGTCCCCGCCATCGCCGAGCAGGTCGGGCGGATGACCCTCTTCCAGCGCAGCGTCAACTACGTCGGCCCCAAGCCCGACGGTCCGATCAGCGAGCGCACCCGTCGCCTCCTCCGCACCGCCGCGCCCGTGCGGCTGGCCTATCGGGCGTCGATCTGGGCCCGGTTCGAGAGCCGCTTCGTCATCTTCAAGCAGGGCTCGAAGCTGGGCGACCTGGGGCGGAAGAAGTTCCAGCAGGGCCTCGAGCCGCTGGCCACGCCGGACCTCCCCGAGGAGGCGATCGTCCCCGACTACCCCCTCGGCTGTCGCCGGATCCTGATCTCCAACGACTGGTACCCGACGCTGCTGCGGCCCGACGTCGAGGTCGTCACCGACGGCGTCGACCGCATCGAGCCCGACACCGTGGTGGCCGGTGGCCGGCGCTACCCGGCCGACACGATCATCTTCGGCACCGGGTTCAAGACCACCGACTTCCTCGAGCCCATCACCGTCACCGGCGCCGGCGGGGCTCGGCTGGGCGACGTGTGGGCCGACGGCGCCGAGGCCCACCTCGGCATCACCGTGAGCGGGTTCCCCAACCTGTTCCTGCTCTACGGCCCCAACACCAACCTGGGCCACAACTCGATCATCTTCATGCTCGAGCGCCAGATCGGCTGGATCCTCCAGGCCGTGCGCACCCTCGCCATCGAGGGCCGGCGCTGGGTCGACGTCACCCCCGAGGCCCAGGCGGCGTCGAACGCCCGCCTCGACCGCGAGCTGGCCCGGACGGTGTGGGCCGGCTCCTGCCACTCCTGGTACAAGGACGCGCGGGGCCGGATCACCAACAACTGGTCGAGCTACACGTGGCGCTACTGGCAGCGCACCCGCCGCCTCGACCGGCGCCAGCTCCGCCTCGGCCCGACGAAGTAGCCCCGTGGACGCCACCGCGTTCGTGGCGTGGGTCGCGTCCCGTCACGACGACATCGACCCCGACTGGGTCGCCGACGCCAACCCGACCCTCGTGGCCGGCGACCTGGCCCGCTCGCTGCGCGCCAGCATCGACGCCGGCGATCGCGGCGCCGTCGCCCGCGGGTTCGAGACCCTCCGCACCGCCTGGCTCGACGGCGACGACCGGGTGGAGAACACCATCGTGATCTCGTGCCTGTCCCGTGTGAACTTCACCGACGGCAAGGTGCCGCGGGCCTGGGCCCGTGACCTCCTGCCGCCGGTGCTCCGCATCGAGCTCGACAACTATGAGGCTCAACAGGGCTGATCCTGCCCGCTGGCGGGCAAGATCGTTGCCATTCGAGCACCGGATCGGCACACTCGGCCCTGTGGCTGGCGACGATCCCTTCGACGAGGTGGTGGACCACCTGGTGCGGACCACGCCGCTGAGCCCGGAGATGAGCCGGCGGGTCGTGGCCGAGGTCGTCGACCACCTGCGCGAGCCGGTCGAGGCGCTGCTGCGCCGGCGTCACCGGGAGCTGCAGGCCCGGGGGCTGGCCAACGCCGAGATCTTCCCCCGGCTGGCGGCCGAGCTGGCCGCTCGGCCCGTCGCCGCCCCACCCCTCACCGAGCGGCAGATCCGCCGCGCCATCTACGGATAGGACCGAGACATGTGCGGCATCGTCGGCATCATCGGGCGCCAGCCCGCCGCCCCCGTCCTGCTGGAGGGGATGGCCCGGCTCGAGTACCGGGGCTACGACTCGGCCGGCCTGGCCGTGATCGCCCCCTCGGGGCTGCGGGTCCACAAGGCCGAGGGCCAGGTGGCGCGGGTCGCGGCGACGCTCCCCAAGCGGTTCGGCGGCACGGTCGGCATCGGCCACACCCGCTGGGCGACCCACGGCGAGCCCAGCGACGCCAACGCCCACCCCCACACCGATGCGAGCGGGCAGCTGGCGCTGGTCCACAACGGCATCATCGAGAACGCCGAGGCCCTCCGGGCGACGCTCCCGGCCGGCACCGAGCTGCGCTCCGAGACCGACACCGAGATCCTCGCCCACCTCATCGCGGCCCAGGAGGCCGACGAGCTGGAGGAGCGGGTGCGCCGGGCCCTGCTGCTGGTCGAGGGGGCCTACGGCCTCGTCGTGATCGACGCCCGCCAGCCCGATCGCATCGTCGTGGCCCGCAACGGCAGCCCCGTGCTGCTCGCCATCGGCGACCGGGAGATGCTCGTCGCCTCCGACGCCGCCGCCGTCGTGCGCCACACCGACCAGGTGGTCCACCTCGACGACGGCGAGCTGGCCGTGCTGCGGGCCGACGGGTACCGGACCTCGACGCTCGAGGGGTCGCCGACGGCGAAGGTCCCGCAGACCGCGGCGGTGTCGGCCACCGCCCTCGACCTGGGCGGCCACGCCCACCACATGCACAAGGAGATCCACGAGCAGCCCGAGGCCGTGGAGCGGGCGTTGCGGGGGCGGGTCGAGGCCCGCTTCGCCACCGCCCACCTCGGGGGTCTCGACCTCACGCCCAAGGACGTCCTGGCCCTGCGCCGGGTGAAGATCCTCGGCTGCGGGTCGGCCTACTACGCCGGGCTCTACGGGGCCGGGCTGGTCGAGTCACTGGCGCGCATCCCCGCCGACGCCGAGACGGCCTCGGAGCTGCGGTACCGCAACCCGATCGTCGAGCGGGACACCCTGTACGTCGCCGTCAGCCAGTCGGGCGAGACCATCGACACGCTCGCCGCCGTCCAGGAGATCCAGCGCAAGGGCGGCACCGTGATCGGCATCGTCAACACGCCCGGCAGCACCATCGCCCGGGCCTGCGGGGCCGGGATCTTCCTCCACGCCGGTCATGAGGTCTCGGTGACGTCGACCAAGACCTTCACCTCCACCGGTGTCGCCTTCGCCCTCCTCGGGCTGCTGTTGGGTCGCACCCGCGACCTCGGACCGGCCGACGGCCGCCGGCTCCTCGACGGTCTCGCCGCCCTGCCCGACGCCATCCGCGGTGCGCTGGAGATCGAGGACGAGGTGGCGGTGACGGCCAAGGCCATCGCCGGCGCCGACAGCGCCTTCTTCGTCGGCCGGCTCGGCGGCTACGTCGCCGCCCTGGAGGGGGCCCAGAAGCTGAAGGAGGTCAGCTACGTCCACGCCGAGGCGTACCCGGCCGCCGAGCTCAAGCACGGCCCGCTGGCCCTGGTCACCCCGGAGATCCCCACCGTCGCGGTCGTGCCCGACGACGAGCTGTGGGAGAAGAGCATGGGCAGCCTGGCCGAGATCCGGGCCCGCCGCGGGCCGCTGGTGGTCGTCACCGACTCCGACCGCGACGTCGGCGACGCCCTCGCCGTGCTCCGGGTGCCGCGGACCGAGCCCGAGCTGGCGCCGCTCGTCCTCGGCATCCCCCTCCAGCTCCTCGCCTACCACGCCGCCGTCCACCTCGGTCGGGACGTCGACAAGCCCCGCAACCTGGCGAAGAGCGTGACGGTCGAGTAGGTCGCGAACGCGGACCTCCGTCAAGTGAGGACGAGGGTCATGTCGTTCATCACCGCCAGCTTCCCGTTGAGGATGGAGAGGGGGGCGGCACACCCGAAGGCGGAGATGGTGGCGGTGCGATCGATGACCGCGGTGCCGATCGGAGGCAGGACATCAGTCGTCCCGGCCGCGGCGGTGAAGGTGCTGCTGGTGATCCCGCCGGATGACAGGACGGGGATGCACGCGGAGGTCACAGGAGTGCAGCTAGTAGTGCTCGTGCGAGTCCAGATCCTCCCGTTGGCCAGAGTCATGGTGCCAGTGATCGTGTAGTCCGGATGCGAGGGGTTGGCCGTCAGGGTGTACGCCAGGTTGAAGGTCCCGGTGAAGACGAACGGACTGCCGCCGTACGTGAACACGCCCTGCGTCACGCTGACGCTGAGAGTGCCCGTGTAGGGAGGAGTGAGAGTGCCGTTGGTGGCGACCGCAGTGGCCGCGGCACACGTCCCTCCGCCGTTCAGCTGGATGGCCGAGGCAGTGTCCAGGGTGAGGGTGCCCGCAGTGGCGGGGCCAGTGGAGGTGGCGGCGGCACTCGGGGTGGCGGACAGGATCACCAGGGCGACGGCGGACACCAGGGCCACGGCCGCCTTCGTCGAACGCTTCATCTCTTCGCTCCTCAGGGGCTTCGGACGGTCATCTCCTACAGGAGATGACCGTTGTCCGTGAGTGCAATCATGAGGGACACCGTGTCGCGCTCGGTGCGCGTTCGGCCGATCGGGCCGCAGTTCGGAGGGGCGACGAGGCCTGGGTAGGGTCGCGGCCATGAGCACCACGCCCGTCCGCGTCGCCGTCACCGGGGCAGCCGGCCAGATCGGCTACAGCCTCCTGTTCCGCATCGCCGCCGGCGATCTGCTCGGGCCGGACACGCCGGTCGTCCTCCAGATGCTGGAGATCACACCGGCCCTGGGCGCCCTCGAGGGCGTGGCCATGGAGCTCGACGACTGCGCCTTCCCGCTCCTCGACGGCACCGTGCGCACCGACGACGCCGAGGTCGCCTTTGGTGACGCCGACATCGTGTTCTTCGTCGGCGCCATGCCCCGGAAGGACGGCATGGAGCGGAGCGACCTGCTCGGCGCCAACGGCGGCATCTTCGGCCCGCAGGGCAAGGCCCTCGCCGCCGCGGCCAAGAAGGACGTCAACGCCCTCGTCGTGGGCAACCCGGCCAACACCAATGCCCTGATCGCCCTGGGCAACGCCGAGGGCCTCGACCCCACCCGCGTCACGGCCATGACCCGCCTCGACCACAACCGGGCCAAGGCCCAGCTGGCCGCCCGGCTCGGGGTGAGCGTCAACCAGATCCAGAAGATGACGATCTGGGGCAACCACTCGACCACCCAGTACCCCGACCTCACCCACGCCGTGGTCGACGGGAAGGTCGCCTGGGACCTCGTCGGCGACGAGGCCTGGATCGCCGACGAGTACATCCCGACCGTGGCCAAGCGGGGTGCCGCCATCATCAAGGCCCGCGGTGCGTCCTCGGCCGCCAGCGCCGCCAGCGCCGCCATCGACCACGTGCGCGACTGGGTGCAGGGCACCCCCGAGGGCGACTGGGTGTCGATGGCGGTGGCCTCCGACGGCAGCTACGGCGTGCCCGAGGGCCTCGTCTCGTCCTTCCCCTGCACCACGAAGGACGGCGAGTGGTCGATCGTCCAGGGTCTCGAGATCGACGACTTCTCCCGCGCCCGCATCGACGCCAGCGTCGCCGAGCTGGCCGAAGAGCGCGACGCCGTGCGCGACCTCGGCCTGATCTGAGCGAAACTGCGACCCTCATCCACCTCTGAGGTGGATGAGGGCCGCCGTTTCGGCTACTTGAGGAACTTGGACGTGGTGTTGTCGGCGAGGACCTTGCCGCCGGTCTGGCAGGACGCGCAGTAGGCGACCTCGTAGGCCCGGTACTCGACGGTCCGCACCACGTCGCCGCAGTCGGGGCACTCCTCGCCCTTGCGGTGGTGGACGGCGCCGGGCCGGTCCTTGGACGCCGACATGTCGTCGCGGCCCCGCTCGAAGGCCAGCCCCTCGGCGATGCACGCCCGCACGGCCTCGACCAGCCGCTCGGCGTCGTCGGCGGTGAGCTTGCCGCTCATGGCGAAGGGCGACAGCCGGGCCCGGTGGCAGACCTCGTTGGCCAACCGCCGGCCGATGCCGGCGATCATCCGCTGGTCGCGGAGGACGCCGTGGATGCGGCTGTTGGTCGAGTGCAGGATCTCGAGCAGGGCCTCGGGCCCGACGCTGTCGGCCTCGGGTCCGAGGTGGTCGAGCGGCACCTGGGTCTCGGGGTCGCCCTCGACGACCCACACCCCGGCCTTGCGCTCGGTGCCGGCCTCGGTGAGGAGCAGCGCCCGGTCGTCGGCGAAGGTCCAGCGCGCCACCCCGCCGCGCGGCTTGGCCGACTTCTTCTCGTCGGGCCGCAGCCGGCCGCCCTGCATGAGGTGGACGACGAAGGTGGCCACACCGAAGTCGAGCAGGAGGTGCTTGCCCCGCTGGCCGACGTAGGCGAGCGGGGCGTCGACGGCGACCTCCGGCGCGGGGGCGTAGGTCTTGAGGGCGGTGAAGGTGATGGGGCGGAACGACGCCAGGGCGGTGCCGGCGTAGGCGGTGTCGAGCCGCTCGGCGTGGGCGCGGACCTCGGGCAGCTCAGGCATCGGCGCTCCTGACGGCGGCGAAGACGTCGCCCAGCCCGCTGAGCGCGGGCGCCACCTCGAGGAGCCGGGAGACGTCGCCGCCCAGACGGACCTGGCCCAGCACGAAGGCGGTGCGGGCGGCCATCTCGCCGCGTGCGACCCGCTCGGCCACCGAGGCGTCCTGGCTGAAGGTCACGTCGGGGTCGTCGGGCCAGCCGGCACGCACCGCCACCTCTCCGTCGTCGAGCACCAGGTGCCAACGGGTTCGCCGCTCGCCGTCGACCACCTCCTGCCCGACCACCATCCGGCGACCGACCGAGGCCTCCCGCAGCCCGGCATCGGCGCGGGCGGCGGCATCGGCGGCGGCGATCCAGGCGTCGGTGCCGAGAGCGGGCATCTCTCCAACCTAGGTGGGAGGGGCCGCATCCACGCCGCCGCCTACGATCGCCGCCGATGGACGACGCTGCGGTTGTTCCTGCCTCCGACGAGGGGCGTCACGAGCCGGGGCCGGAGCCGCTCTGGAACGAGTCGTGGTACTTCGACTGGTCCCAGCCCGACGGGAGCCTGGGCGGGTACGTGCGGCTCGGGCTCTACCCCAACCTCGGGGTGGCCTGGTACTGGGCCTGCGTGGTGGGGGAGGGCCGGCCCCTCGTGACCGTGATCGACCACGAGGTGCCGCTGCCGGTCTCGGGCCTCGACGTGCGGACCGAGGGGCTGTGGGCGGCGCACAACGTCGAGACGCCGCTCGACCACTGGTCGCTCGGGTGCGAGGCCTTCGCCGTCGGCACCGACGACCCGGCCGAGACCTATGGCGACCTGCGGGGCGACCGGGTGCCGTTCGGCATCGACCTGGAGTGGGAGACCGAGGGCGGCGTGTACCCCTACCCCGGCATCGACCGCTACGAGGTGCCCTGCCGGGTCCACGGCGAGGTGCTCGTCGGCCAGGAGCGCATCGAGGTCGACGGGTCGGGCCAGCGCGACCACTCGTGGGGCGTGCGCGACTGGTGGACCTACGGCTGGTCGTGGACCTCGTCGGCCCTCGACGACGGCACCCGCACCCACGCCACCCAGGTCGCCTGGGGCGACGACGAGCTGTTCAGCACCGGCTACGTCCAGCCGCCCGGGGGCACCCCCGTGGCCGTGGGCTCGGTGTCCCGGGGCCAGGACCTGGGCCGGGAGGGGTTACCCGACCGCGGCTGGGTCCACCTCGACGACCTCGAGCTGGCCATCGAGCCGGTGGCCTTCTCGCCCGTCCTCCTGACCGGTCCCGAGGGCCAGACCTCCCGGTTCCCGCGGGCCCTCTGCCGCTACCGGGCCGGCGACGGCCGCACCGGTGTGGGGTGGACGGAGTGGAACCAGCCGACGGCACCCCCCGGGTGACCACCGTGGCGTCGGCCGAGGCCGGCGCGCCTCCGGCGGACGAGGTCCGGGTCGATCCCGGGCGACCCTGGTTCCCCGCCCTCGACGGGATGCGGGGCCTGGCGGCCGCGCTCGTCGTCGTCTTCCACGTCACCGGCGCCGTCGCCCGCTTCCCCGCGTGGACGTGGGGCGAGGGCCTGGCCCGGTTCGGCAACCTGGGCGTGGCCCTCTTCTTCGTGCTGTCCGGGTTCCTGCTGACCCGGCCCTTCTTCGCCAACCACCTGGCGGACGAGCGCCCCCCGCAGCTGGGTCGGTACACGGTCCGGCGCCTGGCCCGCATCGTCCCCGCCTACTGGGTGGCCCTGACGGTCTGGCTCTTCGTGATCCGGGACCGGCCGCCGGTGGGCGGGTCGTCGGCCTACATCTGGCTCTACGGCTTCGCCCAGGTGTACGACCGGCGCTACGTCGACCGGGGCGGGGCCCTGTCGGTGGCCTGGACGCTCAGCATCGAGATGAGCTTCTACCTCGTCCTGCCCGCCCTGGCCTGGGCCCTGTGCCGGCTGGCGGCGCGGGGCCCGCTCGCCCACCGGGTCCGGGTGCTGGCGCTGGCGTGCGCCGCCCTCTTCGTGGGCGGCTCGGCCCTCCGCTGGTGGATGTGGGAGCAGGGGGGCGACTGGGCGTTCCGGAGCTACTCGTTGCTCGGCCACATCGGCTGGTTCGGCCTGGGCATGGCCGTGGCCGCCCTCGTCGCCGGCGTGGCGGCCGGGGTGCCACCGCCGCGCTGGATCCGCGACCTGGCCAGCATCCCCGCCCTCTCGCTGGGCCTGGCCGCCGGCGTCGCCTGGCTGACGACCCTGCTGCCGCTGCCGCTCCCGGGCTACCCGCAGAAGCCGTCCGAGCAGCTCGTCATCTTCGTCGGCAACGGGCTGGCCGGTGCCCTCTGCCTGCTCCCGCTCGTGTTCGGCGACCAGACCGATGGGCCCGTGCGCGCCGTGTTCTCGTCCGGCCCCGCCCGCTGGCTGGGCCAGATCTCCTTCGGCCTCTACCTGTGGCACACACCGATCCTGTCGGTGGTGAACGAGTGGGTCGCCGACGACCGGGTGCCGGGCTCGGCCCCGGCGCGCCTGGCCATCGTGGCCGTCCTCAGCCTGGCCGCGGCCCAGCTGAGCTGGGTCGTGGTCGAGCGCCCGGCGCTGGCCCTGGCCAACCGGGTCACGAGTCGGTGAGGGTCGTCGAGGTCGTC
This sequence comes from Iamia sp., assembly GCA_036380755.1. GTDB lineage: Bacteria > Actinomycetota > Acidimicrobiia > Acidimicrobiales > Iamiaceae > Iamia. The sequence goes on from DASVEC010000618.1 coordinate 14,678, forward strand.
CGCCGACCGATCGCGCTCGTCGGGCTGTTCGCGACCCTGGCCGCCATCGCCGTCACCACCAGCGCGCCCGGGCGCTACGTCGGCGAGAACCGGGTCGACCAGTACTTCGCGCCCGGGCACCGGCTGGTCCGCACCCTCTGGCTGTGGGACCCGACGCGCGGCCTCGGTCGTCCCCGCGAGGACCTCTGGCCCCTCCAGATCGGCCCGCTGGCCGCGTTCCGCGGCCTGGGTCTCTCCGAGGTGGCCTCCCAGCGCCTGTTCCACGGCCTGCTGCTCGTGGTGGCCGCGTCGGGTGCCGCGGCCGTGCTCCGCCACGTCCGCGACGACGGCGAGGCCGAGGCCGGGACGGGCGTCCTGGCCCCCCTGCTGGCCGGCGTCCTCTACGGGTTCGGCCCCTACGCCATCACCTTCCTCACGCCGGCGAACCTCTTCGCCGCCTACGCGGTGGCGCCGTGGGTCGTGCTGTGCGCGCTGCGGGGCAGCGGGAGCGCCCACCCCTGGCGGTGGGCCGCGGGCGCGGCCCTGATCGTCGGCGCGCTGGGCAATGCCGACTACCCGGGGGTCGTGCTGTCGCTCGTCGGCGTCCCCGTCGCCGCCCTGTGGGCCTCGGCCCGACGGGGCCGGGGCGTCGGCACCGGGCTCGCCTGGTTGGCCCGGGCCGGTGGCCTCACCGTGGCGGTCTCGGCCGCCGCCCTCTGGAAGACGGCCACGGCGTCGGCCGTCTTCGCCCAGCGGGTCACCACCACTGAGTCACCCGAGACGGTCGGCGTGGCGTCGTCGTGGTCGGAGACGTGGCGTGGCCTGGGCTTCTGGCTCTCGTACTTCCGCACCGACGTGCTGGCCCGGCCCCAGACCGCCGACTACTTCACCGACCCGGCCATCACCCTCGTGACCTTCGTGCCCGCGGTGGCGGCGCTCGCCGCGCTGGGCCTCCGCGAGGTGCGGGGCCGGGTGCTGCTCGGCGCCACCGCGGTCCTGTCCGCCGTCGTGATGGTGGGCGTGCACCCGGTCGACGACCAGGTGCCGCTGGGCCGAGGCCTCCTCCGGGTCCTCGACGCCACCGCGGCCACGGCCGGCTTCCGCACCACCTACAAGGCCGGCGCCGGGCTGGTCCTGGGCATCGCCGTGCTCGCCGCCCTGGCGACCGATGCGCTGGCCCGCCGGGCGGGGCGCCGGGGGCAGGGACGGGCCCTCGTCGGGGCGGTCGCCGTCGTGGTGGTGGCGGTCGCCGGCCTGCCGGCGTGGACCGGCGACCTCTACGACTCGAGCCGGACCAGCGGGCCGGTGCCGGGCTACTGGCACGACGCCGCCCGCTCCATCAACGCCCTGCCCGGCGAGGGACGGCTGCTGGTGCTGCCGGCGTCGACCCGCACCGTCTACGAGTGGGGCTGGGTCGGCGACGACATCCTCGACTCGCTGATCACCCGGCCCCACGCCGTCGACACCGCGGTGCCGCTGAGCGGGCCCGAGGCCGCCGACGTCCTGGCCGCCGTGTCCCAGGCCGCGTCCGACGCCCGCCACCGTCCCGGCGCGGTGGCCGCGGTGCTGCGCCGGCTCGGCATCGACCACGTCCTGATCCGCAACGACGTCGACGCCGAGGCGACCCGCACGATCGCTCCCGGCGCCATCGATCGGCTGCGGTCCGACCCGGCGCTGGAGCTGGTCGGCGTGTTCGGCGACCTGGGCCGGACGGCCACGGCCACCGCCGAGGGCGGCGACTCCGGCCGGCTCGGCCAGCTCGAGCTCTACGCCGTCGCCGATCCCGGTGCCGTCGGCCCCCGGCTGGCCCCGACCGACGGGCAGCTGGTGGTCAGCGGGAGCGGCGACGCCATGGTGGCCCTCGGGGCCGACGGCGACCTGGCCTCCGCCGGGCCGGTGCGGTTCTCGGGCGCGCTCGACGGCGCCGAGGCGGCCGCGGCCCTGGACGACGGCCGCCTGGTCCTGTCCGACACCAACCGCCGGCGGGTCACGGTGGTCAACGCGCTCGTGCGGGGGGAGAGCTGGACCCTCGCCGCCGGCGAGGACCTCGACCGCGAGGCCGACGCTCCCTACGACGCCCCCGGCAGCCAGACCGTGGCGTGGTACCGCGACGCCACCCGCATCACGTCCTCCGGTGCCCCGCGCGGCGGTCGGGGCGCCCAGTCGTGGACCCGGCCCGCCGCCGCCTTCGACGCCAACGCCGCCACCTGGTGGCAGACGGTGGAGACCGCCGACCAGGAGGGCATCACCCTGCGGGCCGAGCTCCGCGAGCCCCAGGAGATCACCCGGCTGCGGGTCGAGCCCCTCGACGCCCCCCGCTCGACTCGGCGTCTCACCGAGGTGGTGGTGCGCACCAGCGACGGCACCGAGACGACGCTGGATGTCGGCGAGGGCGGCACCGAGGTGGACGTGGAGACGGGCCCGAGCGACTGGGTCGAGATCGAGATCACCGGGGTCAGCGACGGCGCCGATCGGCCGGTCGGCATCCGCGAGGTCGAGGTGGACGGTGCCGACGGACCCCTCGACCTGCGCGAGTGGATCGCCCTCCCCGACGACCTGGTCCGCCGGGCCGAGCGCGACGGGCGGTTGGCCGCGGCGCTGGAGGCCGCCCCCGTCTCGGTGCTCATGATGCGGGACCAGCCCGAGGCGCCCTTCCCGGTCGAGCCCGTCCTGCGCCGTCGGGTGCGCCTGCCGCGGTCGGGCGAGGCCACCGTGTCGGCCACCGCCCGCCCCGCCGACCAGGCCGCCGCCGACCTGCTCCTCACCCTGGCCGGGGGCGAGTGCGGCGACGAGAGCCTGACGATCGACGGCGAGCCGGTGGCACTGACCCTGGCCGAGGACGAGGTGGAGATCGGCGTCCCGGCCCGGCTGCGGTCGTGTGATCCGGTCGCGCTCGACGCCGGCTGGCACGAGGTCGAGGCCCGGGCCGGCACGGCTCTCGACACCGTCCGGCTCGACGTCGGCGGTCCCGGCCCGGTCGCCGCCGAGGAGCCGGAGGACCGCGACCCCCCGGGCACCGTGACCGTGCGGGAGGAGACTCCCGACCGCCTCCGGCTGACGGTCGACGCCCCCGACGGCGGCGTGGTGCTCAGCGGCCAGAGCTACGACGAGCGCTGGCTCGCCACCGTCGACGGCAAGGACCTCGGGCCCGCCGGGCTCTACGACGGCCAGAGCGGATGGGTCGTCCCGGCCGGCCGCGACCTCGACGTGGTGCTGGAGCTGCGCCCGGCCCGTCGCTACCGCGTGGCGTCGTGGATCAGCCTCGCCGGCGTCGCCACCTGCGTCACACTGCTCGTGCGGCCAGGGCTTCGTAGACGGCGCGGGCCTCGGCCAGGAGATCGGCGTGACGAGGAGACGTCAGCTGGGCCGTGAGCCAGGCCTTCTCCGCCTTGCGGGCCGGTGACGGGCGGGGCACGACCCGCTCGCTGGCCCGGTCGCCGTAGAGCTCCTCGTAGTGGGCGTCGATGCGGGCGAAGACCCGGTCGACGTTCTCCGGGGTCTGCTCGAAGCGGGGGAAGGCGGTGCCGAAGCGGGCGTTGAGCGCATCGATCACGAGCCCGAAGTCGGTGGTGATCTGCTCGAAGGTGCCGACGACCAGATCGTCGACGAGCGGGAGCACGAGCCGGTGGTGGTGGATGTACTCGTCGTAGGCGGGGCCGATGCGGACGTGCGGCGCGGCGGTGAGGAGGCTGGCGAGGCAGGCCACCGGCTCCCGCACCACGAAGAGCGTCGGCTTGCCGAGCGCGACCGCCCGGCGCACCTGGGCCGGCACGTGGACGTGGCTCGACACCGGCAGCGGGCCGCCGTTGGCGTCCTGCAGGGCGAAGTAGGCGAAGGTGTTGCCCGACCGGGGGAAGCCCTCGATCACGGCCTCGGTCGAGCTGGTGATGGCCCGCTTGGAGCTGCCCGGCGTGCCCCGGAGGACGACGGGGAGCAGGGCCGGGCTGTCGCCCAGCAGCCGGCGGGCCCGGCGCAGCAGCCGGCGTCCGGTGTAGGCGGCCGAGCGCCGGGTGAAGGGCTCCGACGGGTCGAGCCCGTCGAGGTCGTGGGCGAACCGGGTCCCGTCCGTCACTGCGTCCGCTCGAGCTCGAGCACGCAGTTCCACGTGGCGACCTCGCGGACGCCGGGGACCTTCAGGATCCAGCGTTGGCCGCTCCAGTAGCGGGGGGTGGCGTCGACCAGGCGGAGCCCGGGACGGCGGCGGACGTCGGCCAGGACGCGCCCGATGTAGGTCGGCCACAGCTCGACGTAGGGCACGTTCACCCGGGGCTCGCCGAACAGGCGCCGCCAGAGCTCGAGCCCTCGCTCGGGACCGAGGAAGTGCAGGGGCACGATCTCGTGGCCGCCCCACGGCGAGTACCAGTTGGTCCAGCTCACCCAGGCCCAGCCACCGGGCTTGAGGACCCGCTCGATCTCGTCGAACACCGGCGGCGTCTCGGGCGTGTGCTCGAGCAGGTTCGAGCAGTAGACGCCGTCGAAGGTGCCGTCGGCGAACGGCAGGCGGGTGGCGTCACCCCGCACCCCGCCCTCCAGGGCCTCGCCGGTGGCGAGGAGCTTGGCCGCGTCCATGTCGAGGGGGATGACCTCGGCCCCGGCGGCCCGCATGGCGAGGGTGTCGTAGCCGTGACCGCAGCCCAGGTCGAGCACCCGGCGGCCGGGGAACGGGTGCGTGAACGTGGCGATCGACCGCCGGGCCAGCGCCTCGTAGAAGGGGTCGGGGTCGTGCTTCTCGTCCTTGAACAGCTTGAGCAGCTCCCAGGACGTCGGCAGCTCCGAGACCGGGGGCGGGTCCGGCGTCCCCCGGACCTTGCGGCGGGAGCGGGGCAGGCGCCCGGCCTCGACGGTGGCGTAGGCGACCTCCTCGAAGCGATCGACGGTGGCCTCCCAGCTGAACTCGACGGCCCGGTCGCGGGCGCCGTCGCCCAGCTTGGCGCGGAGGTCGTCCGACTGGGCCAGGTCGGTCCACATCTCGACGATCTCCCGCTCGTCGCGGGCCAGGAGCCCGGTGCGGGCGTGGACCACCGAGTCGCGCACGCCGGGGGCGTCGAAGGCCAGCGTGGGGGTGCCGTGGGCGGCCGCCTCCATCACCACCAGGCCCCAGCCCTCGAGCATCGACGGGTGGAGGAGCAGCCAGGCCTCGGCGTAGAGCCGGTCGCGCTCCTCGGCGCTGACCCGGCCGGTGAGCTCGAGCCCGGGCACGTCGAGGGCGGCGATGCGCTCCTCCTCGGGACCGTCGCCCACGATGACCAGCCGACCCCCGACGACCGGCTGCACCTGGCGCCACAGCCGGGCGAGGAGGTCGTAGCGCTTGTGGGGGACGAGCCGGCCGACGGCCAGGAAGAGCGGCTCGGCCGCCTTCTCGCCCGGCACGTCGGGCACGTCGACGCCGTTGGGCACGACGTGGATGCGATCGGGGGCGACGCCGAGGTCGATGAGCGCCTCGGCGCTCGACGGCGACACCGTCACGAACGGCGTGGTGGCGTAGGCGGCGGGCATGGCGTGGCGCTCGAGGGCGCGCCCCACGCCGGCCACGGCGGGGTTGAACCACTGCGACCACTGCGCGGTGTGGACGTGGTGGACGAAGCAGATCGTGGGGCCCTTCCGCCACAGGGGCGAGTAGAAGGCCATGCCGTTGGCCACGTCGACCACCAGGTCGGCGTGGCGCTGGTGACGCAGGTGGGCGACCGGGGTCTTGAGGTACTGGGAGAACTTCCCGCCACCATCGGTCACGCGGTACGGGTGGTCGGTGATCGGCCCGCCGGCCCGCAGCTCCACCCGGTGACCCCGCCGGTGCAGGCCCGCGGCCAGCTGGTCGATCATCACCTCGCTGCCGCCGGCGAGGTGGTGGCTCGTGTCGCGCCACGCGTTGATGGCGATGTGGAGTCGCCGCCGCGGGGCGGTGGTGGAGGAGTGGATCATGTGTGGGGCTTCCTGGCCCCTGCCGTCCCGCCCCCCGGCGAGCCTGCTGCACGGCGGGCGCCAGGGTAGGCCGCGGGGTGTCCGTCCCGCCACGGTCGGCGGTCCGTGGCCGGGTGCGGACCACCGAGCGTGCGATCCTGTCGCCCGTGGTGCCACCGTGACCGCCGCCCCGGATGCACCCGCACCCGACCGCGACGTCGCCTGGGCGTGGCTGGCCGGGATCGTGGCCGCCCTCGTCGTGATCGGCCCGGGTCTGGGCTCCGGCGCCTGGCTCAACGTCGACCTGGTCGTCACCGACGTGACGCCCGTGCCCCGGGGCGTGTGGGGCCTCGGGCCCGAGCTGCCCCGGCGGGTGCCCTTCGCCCTCCCGTTCGCCTGGCTGTCGGCGCTGGTGCCCGGCACCCTGCCCTGGAAGCTGGCGGCGGTGGCCGCCCTCGCCTCGTGCACCGCCGGGACCTGGCGGCTGGTCACCCGGTGGGCGCCGGACGCGTCGCCGCTCGCCCGGGTCGGGGCCGGGCTGATCGCCGGTGTGGGGCCCTTCGCCACGACCCGCCTCGGCGCCGGGCACC
>DASVEC010000619.1:0-10933 GCA_036380755.1 Iamia sp.
AGGTCGCCGCTGCGGTCGCCCACGACGAGCAGCGTGTCGGAGCTCTCGTCGACCAGGGCGGGGGCGGCGATCAGCTCCCGGAGACCGGCCTCGGTCAGGGGGTCGTCCGGAGCGTCCTCCGCCGCGGTGAGGCGGCGAGCCGCGGCGGCCTGGCCCTCGCCCCGGCCGACCTCGTCCAGCAGGTGGCGGTCGAGGTCGGTGCCCGGTCGCTCGACGGCCTGCTCGTCGGCGCCCAGCTCGACCCGGGTGACGGTGTCACCGGCCCGGATCACCAGCCATGTCGCCTCCGAGTGGAGGATCTCGCCCGTCTGGACCAGCAGCTCGGTCACCGGCGATCCGTCCGTGACGGCGCGGCCCAGGCGGCGGGTGTAGTCGTCGAGGAGACCGAGGCTCCGGTAGCGGGTGCGGAGGGCGGCGTAGGCCCGGCTGACGAGCACCAGGAAGGCGCCGACGGTGACGAGGAGCCACACCGAGGCCAGGTCCTCCTGGGCGAGGGTGACCACCACGAGGGCCAGCGACACGTCGACGAGGGCCAGCAGCGACCCGAACCAGATGCCCTCCCAGAGCAGCGGCTCCCACACGCCGACGTACAGCCGGATCACGAGGGTCACCACGACGGCGGCGGCCAGGTCGGCCAGGGCCACGGCGGCGAAGGTCACCAACCAGACGGTGAGGTCGATGTCGCCGCCGCGGGGGAGGAGGGCCATGAGGGCGGCCGCGACGGCCACCTCGGTCAGGTGCGTGGCCAGGTTGGCGACCAGCTTGAACGGCGGTTGGCGACGGACGCCCCCGAGGATGGCCAGCGAGACACCCATCCGGATGAGGGCGACGGGGACGGGACCGAGCAGCAGGAGGCCCATCACGAGGGGCACGGCCGAGAAGGCGAAGGTGTGGCTCTCGCGGCGCAGCTCGAGGTCGACCGTGTACAGCTCGGCCAGCACGTAGAGGACGGCCACGGCCACCGACACGACCACGGGCCGGAAGGTGATCGGGTGGCCCTGCTCGACCAGCCCGATGGTGGCCGCAGCGAGGCCCGAGAGACCGATGGCGAAGGCGGTCACCGCCACACGGGCGCGTCGGTCGGACTCCTCCTCCTCGCCCGCGGGTGCCTCCGCGGTGGCCCCGTCCGATGTGCCGGTCACCGCCACCCATCGGCCCCGACCGCCCGGTCGTTAGACCAGGGGCCGGTCGGCAGATCGGCTCAGACGGAGCGCCAGGTGCGGCCGGTCCAGATGTCGGCCCGCCAGGTGCGACCCGACCACGCCTCGCCCCGCCACGTGCGCCCGGTCCAGGTCTCGCCCCGCCAGGTCCGGCCGCTGAAGGCCTGGCCCCGCCAGGTCCGGCCCGTGTACACACCCAGGTCGCCGTCGACCCAGCCGTCGCCGGTCCAGGTCGTGCCGTTCCAGGTCCCACCGGCCCAGGTGGTGGCGGCGTCGGTGCCGGCGGCCCAGGCCTGCGGGTTCCAGGGGGTGCTCATGATGTCGATCTCGCCGGCCAGCTCGGCCTGGCCGTCGCTGACCCGGGCCGTGCCGCGGGCGGCGTCGAGGCTGCCCAGGCCGGTCGAGCGGGGGTGCGCCTGCGGGGCGTCGATCGGCCGGTCGGCGCTGGCGGTGGCGAGGTGGAGCAGACCGGAGCCCTGGGTGGAGCGGGCCGAGCGGAGCAGGACCCGGCCGCTGTCGACGAGGATCTCCTTGACCTGGTCCGGCGTCAGCTCGGGCCGGTCCTGGAGGAGCAGGGCGACGGCCCCGGAGACCACGGCGGCCGCCTGGGAGGTCCCCGACCCGCGGAACTGGGTGGTGCCGACACGGGCCTCGGGGTGCTCCGTGTCAGCGGCCGAGCCGGGCACCCGGGCGCCGACGAGCGACACGCCGGGGGCGAGCAGGTCGACGCCCCGCTGGGCCGTGCCGACCGAGCTGAAGGCGGCCGTCTTGTCGTCGGCCGGCGAGGCCGCGCTGCCGCCCATGTCGGCGGCGCCGACGGTGAGGACGTAGGGGTCGATGGCCGGGTTGGTGAGGGCCCCGCCGCTGTTGCCGGCGGCGACGACCACGACGATGCCGTGGCGCCAGGCCGTCTCGACGGCGTGGGCCAGCGGGTCGACCTGGTAGGGCTGCACGCCGTCGGTGCCGTAGGAGAGGTTGAGGACCCGCACGTCCATGCCCGGGTCGTTGCGGTGCTGGTCGACCCAGTTGATGGCGGCGATCACCTGCGAGACGTCGACTGCCCCGTTCGAGGCGCCGACCTTCATGTCGAGGATGCGGGCGCCGGGAGCGATGCCCTGGGCCTGGCTCGTGCCCCGGCCGGCGATCAGGCTGGCCATGTGGGTGCCGTGGCCGTAGGCGTCGATGCCCAGGGGCATGTCGCTGCCCTGGGGGTCGAACGAGAGGTCCGGGCCGACGATGACGGCCCCCTCGTCGTCGAGGGCGGGGACCGGAGCCACGCCCGTGTCGACGAGGGCCACGTCCACGCCGGTGCCGTCGAGGCCCCGCTGGCGGAGAGTGCGGGCGCCGATGAGATCGGTGACCTGGCCGGGCTGGAGCGGCGTGGCCGGCTGGGGGGCGAACTCGTCGAGGGGCGAGACGCCGAAGCGCACGACGCCGCCGACGGTGGCGGGCAGGCCCCTGACGACCTGGCCCACCAGACCGAGCAGGCCGCCGAGGAGGCCGTCGCCGGCCCCGGCCGGAGCGGCCTGCGGCACCATCAGCGTCGTCGCGATCACGATGGCGGTCACGATGCGGATGGCCTGCCGCCGCAGCCGCCGCTGTCCGTGACGAAGATGCGGCGTGGCGTGGCGTTGTCCAGCGCTGTGCGTGTTCATGGTCTCCCCTTGAGTCCCCGTTCGCCACAGAGAGTAACAGTGCGCACTCTCAGAGCGCAAACGTAATGTTCATCTCGCTCTCCGTGGTCGAGGGCGATCCGGGGCCCGGCGGGGGCGAGGCTCCCCGGATCGGCGGGTGGGCCGCGGTAGCGTTCGAGGACCGTGACCGCCACCAACCGCAGCCCTCGCCCCAAGGGGCGGGCCGGGTCCTCGCGCCAGGGGGCATCGGGCCGACGCTCCTCCGGGGCCCGCACCGCGTCGTCGACGCGCGCCCCGGCCAAGGGGAAGGCGACGGGGAAGGCCAAGGTGGCGACGACGAAGGGCGGGACGGGGCGGAGCACCACCACCCGCACCCGGCGCACCCCACCCCCGCCGCCGCCGCCGGACACGACGTTGGTGAAGGTGGCCCGCGCCACCTCCCGGGCCACCGAGGGCCACCGGGCCGATCTGGCCGGGCTGGTGCTGATCCTCCTCGGCGTGCTCTGCGGGCTGGGCGTCTACGGCGGTGACACCGGCGGCCCCGTCGGGCGGGGTGCCGATCGCCTCGTCGGCCTGCTCGTCGGCGTGGCCGGCGTGCTCGTGCCCGTCGCCCTGCTCGGGGCCGGCATCCTGCTCATCCGGGGTCGTGTCGCCCCCGAGCCCGTCCCCGACCCCGAGACGGGCGAGATCCCCGCCGCCGCCCACGGCCCTGCCCGCCGGGCACTGGGCGGGATCCTCATGGCCGTCGCCGGTCTCGGTCTCCTCCACCTGGCCCAGGGCGCGCCGGCGCTCGACTCCTCGGGCGACGACCTCGAGGCCGCCGCCGGCATCGTCGGCGCCCTGATCGGCGAGCCCCTGCAGTTCCTCGTGGCCACCGGCGGCGCCCTGGCCGTCCTCGTCCTCGTGCTGGTGGCGGGCATCGTCCTGGTCCTCGACCTCACCCTCCGCACCGCCTCCCAGCGCGCCCTCGCCGGCGTGCGCCCGGCGGCGACCGGTGGGGCCCGGGCCTTCGGATCGCTCTTCCGGCTCGACCGCGAGCGGGGCGAGGCCATCCTCGCCGTCGACGACCGGGGCCTCACCGACCCGACCGAGCTGACCCCCACCGTCACCGTCCCGGGCGACGTGGTCGATCTCACCGACGGGGCCGACGGCACCGGGATCTACGACTTCGAGGCCGAGGAGGGCACCGCCGCCCCCAAGCGCCGGCGCAAGGCCAAGCTGCCCCCCGAGCCGGTCGAGGATCCGGAGCAGCTGGCGATCGACCTCGGCCCCGGTGCCGAGCCGTCGGTCTGGAAGCTGCCGCCGGCCAAGCTGCTCACCCGGGCCGGCACCCAGAGCGTCGATCGCAAGGCCGTCGAGGAGGTCGGCCACCACCTCGAGCGGGCGCTGGCCGAGCACAACGTCGAGACCCGCCTCGTCGGGATGACCGTGGGTCCCACCGTCACCCGCTACGAGCTCGAGCTGGGCCCCGGGGTCAAGGTCGCCCGGGTCACCAGCCTCCACCGCGACATCGCCTACGCCATGGCCACGCCCGACGTGCGCATCCTCGCCCCCATCCCGGGCAAGCAGGCGATCGGCGTCGAGATCCCCAACCTCGACAAGCAGCTGGTCACGGTGGGCGACATCCTCGCCAGCGCCGAGGCTCGCACCGCCACCCACCCCCTCGACGTGGCCGTCGGCCGCGACATCGACGGCAAGGCGGTCATGGCCGGGCTGGCGGGCATGCCCCACGTCCTCATCGCCGGCGCCACCGGTGCGGGCAAGTCGTCCTGCATCAACTCGCTCCTCACCTCGATCCTCATGCGGGCCACGCCCGACCAGGTGCGGATGATCCTGGTCGACCCCAAGCAGGTCGAGATGGGCCAGTACAACCGGCTCCCGCACCTGCTCACCGAGGTCGTCACCGACCCCAAGAAGGCGGCCAACGCCCTGGCCTGGGCGGTGCGGGAGATGGAGCGCCGCTACGACCTGCTGGCCAACGTCGGCTTCCGCGACATCACCGGCTACAACGCGGCCTACGACCGGGGCGAGCTCCAGCCCGAGACGCCGCTCGATCCCGTGCTGCCGCGGCTCCCCTTCATCCTCGTCGTGGTCGACGAGCTGGCCGACCTGATGATGGTCGCCGCCCGCGACGTCGAGGAGTCGATCACCCGGATCGCCCAGAAGGCCCGCGCCGTCGGCATCCACCTGGTGATCGCCACCCAGCGGCCCTCGGTCAACGTGATCACCGGCCTGATCAAGGCGAACGTCCCCAGCCGCTGGGCCTTCGCCGTGTCGAGCAGCACCGACAGCCGGGTCATCCTCGACCAGCAGGGCGCCGAGCGGCTGCTGGGCAAGGGCGACATGCTCCTGCTCGGGCCCTCGTCCTCGGTGCCCCACCGGGTGCAGGGCTCGTGGGTCACCGAGGACGAGGTCCGGGCGGTGGCGGCGCACTGGAAGCGCCAGTCGCCCGACGTCAGCTACGACGACACGGTGCTGGGCCCCGACGACCAGCAGAGCTTTGGCGGCTCGTCGGGCGGCGGGGGAGCGGGCGGCGCCAGCGATGACGACGACGACCTGCTGGCCCAGGCCACCGAGCTGGTCGTCCGCAGCCAGCTGGGCTCGACCTCGATGCTCCAGCGCAAGCTCAAGGTCGGCTTTGCCCGGGCCGGACGGATCATGGACCTGCTCGAGGAGCGCGGCGTCGTCGGGCCCTCGGTCGGGTCCAAGGCCCGCGAGGTGCTGATGACCGTCGACGAGCTCGACGGCGGATCGGGTGGTGGCTCCGGCGGCCCGGCCGCCGGCCCGGCTCCGGGGCCCACCGGTCCGGACGAGGGCGCCGGACCCGCCGGTCTGCCCGAGGTCGATGGGGCCTGACGCCACCGTCGCCCCCGCCGACGACCCCACCCCCTCCCGAACCGGTGATCAGATCGGTCGGGCGACCGTCCGATCTGTTCACCGGTTCGAGGGGTCGGGCGAGCCGGGGCAGCCGCGGCATCGGCTGCGCGACCTGGCGGGCTCCCACCGGGTGCTGGCGCTGGTGGCCGTCGTCCTCCTGCTCGTCCCGGTGGGCGCCAGCCTGGTCCGGGCCATCGACAAGGGGTGGGTGCCGAGCAACGACGAGGCCCTGATCGTCCTGCGGTCGCGGGACGTCCTGGGCCAGGACCGGCCGCTCGTGGGCCAGCCCTCGACCGCCGGCCAGTACGCCTCCGACCACCCTGCCCGCCACCCCGGGCCCATCGAGTTCTACCTGCTGGCCGTCCCCGTGCGGGTCCTCGGACCGACCTGGGGCACGCTGCTCACCGTCGCTCTCATCACCGGCGCGTCCGTGCTGCTCGCGGCGTGGGCCGCCTTCCGTCGAGCGGGTCCGATCGTCGGGCTGGGGGCGGTGGCGCTCGTGGGCCTGGTGATGTGGTCGACGGGCACCGCCGTGCTCACCGACCCCATCAGCTCCAACGTCGGCGGCTACCCGCTGCTGGCCGGGTGCGCCCTGGCCTGGGCCCTGTGGGGCGACGATCGACGGCTGTGGCCGGTGGCCATGGCGGTGTGGTCGTTCGCGACCCAGCAGCACCTGGCCGTCCTGGGCCCGGCAGGGGTGGTGGCGGCCTGGGGCGTGCTCGGCGCCGTCGTCACGATGGTGCGGGCCCGGCACCAGGTGGGCCGGATCGCCTCGTCGGTGCGGTGGGGGGCGGCGGCGGTGGCCGTGGGGTTCGTGTGCTGGCTGCCACCCCTGATCGACCAGGTCTTCGGCGACGGCAACCTGGCCTACATCCTCGGCTTCTCGGGCGAGCGCGAGCGCGACGCCCTGGGGTTGGCACCCGGCGTCCGGGCCGCCGGCCGCGCCCTGGGCCTCCCGCCGTGGTTCCTCCGGCGCGACCGCGACGGGGGACAGGTCATCGACCCGTACCCCGGTGTCGGAACGACCATCGGCGCCGTCATCGGTCTCGCCCTGCTCCTCGCCACCGCCGCCCTCGCGGGGATCGCCCTGGTCCGTCACCGCCGCACCACGGGCCCGTCGGTCGACTCGACCGCCGACGGCGCGGCGGCGGATCGGGCCGCGGCGCGGCTGACGCTGGCCCTGACCGGGCTGGTGGTCGCCGCCGCCGGGGTGGTCACCACCGCCAACGTCCCGGACTCGGTCGAACGGCTCCGCATCAACTTCTACCGGTGGACCTGGCCGGTGGCCGTGATCCTGTGGGGCTCGGTGGCGTGGGCCGTCGTCGCCGCCGTGGTCGCCTGGCGGGCCCGTCGTCCCGAAGTGGCGATCGGATCCGGCGGGAAGCCGCCGGATCTGATCGCCAGAACGGGGGTGGTGGTCGTGCTCGTCCTGGTCGCGGTGGTCGTCGGGGCCACGGCCACCGGCGACGGACGCAACGACCGGCGGCGCGACGAGCTCGTCTTCGACTTCGAGGCGCGGGCCGCCGACGCCGTGCTCGCAGTGATCGATCGCGACCGTCCCGTCCACATTGCGACCCGCGGCTCGGCCGCCTTCCTCGCCATCAGCCCGTCGCTGGCCGTCGCCCTGGAGGACGCCGGGGTCGACGTCCGGCTCGAGTCGACCGATGCCGACACCGTCGACGCCGCCCAGCGCGAGGGGTACGGCCCGCACCGCCTGGAGCTGGCCCCCGACCCAGGCGCCCGGGTCTACGTCGTCACCGGCTCGGGCGAGCTGCCCGAGGTGCCGGGGCGCACGGTGGGCAGCTTCGCCCTGGGGGAGCGGGCCGACCGGACCGCAGCGCAGCTGGTCGAGCAGCTGTCCGCCGGCCCCGTCGTGCCGTCCGACCGGGCCGAGGCCCTGATCGCCGCCTACGACGACGACGTCCGCCCGCTCGTCGAGGTCGCCGTCACCTTCCTCGAGTCCGATCCCGAGGCCGCGGTGCGCAACGAGGCCGTCGTCGACCTGCTGCGGGAGGGCTACCTGGAGTCGCCCCGCCTCGACCCCGACCTCCTCGACACCATGGCCGAGGAGCTCGGCCGGAGCCGCGACGTGTGGGGTGACGACCGCTTCGCCGTCGTCGTCGAGCTCCTGCCCTGAAAACCCGACGTTCCCGATAAGGTTTCGGGGTGGCTGTGATCGGCTTCCCCCACCCCGTCGACGAGGTGTCGGCCCGTCTGGTGGCCGGAGGGGTGGTCCTGCTCAGCGCCGCTTACGTGGCATCCGGGTGGACGCCGCTGCTGGTGCTGCTCGCCTACGGCTTCGTGGCCCGTACCATCACGGGGCCGACCTTGAGCCCCTGGGGCCAGGTCGTCACCCGGGTGGTCCGGCCGCGGCTGGATGTCGCAGCCCAGCCGACGGCCGGACCCCCGAAGCGCTTCGCCCAGGCCATCGGTGCGACCTTGACGCTGGCGGCCCTGGGCACCCTTCTCGTCACGGGGTCGGATCCCGTCTCCCGGGTGCTCGTGGGTGCGGTCACCGTGGCCGCGACCCTGGAATCGGTCCTCGGGTTCTGCCTGGGGTGCCGGATCTTCGCCCTCCTCATGCGGGTAGGCGTGATCCCCGAGTCGGTCTGCGAGGACTGCGCCGACCTGTCCCGCCGCCTGGCGGCCTGACGCCCCCGCCCGGAGCGGCACGATCGGCCGGGGCGCGGCAGGATCGGGTGATGGCCGCACTGGTGCTCGGACCGCTCCTGCGCAGCGTGGAGGGCGATGCCGCCACCGTGTGGGTCGAGGTCGACGGCGTCTGCGAGGTGGTGGTGGAGGCAGGCCCGGCATCGGGGCGGGCCTCGACCACGGCGGTGCAGGGCCGCCACTACGCCCTCGTGGTCGTCACCGGCCTGCCGGCGGCGGAGGCGACGCCGTACCGGGTGCGGCTCGACGGCGAGGAGGTGTGGCCGGCGGCGGGATCGGATCTCCCGCCCAGCGTGATCCGGACCGCGGCTGTGGACCGCCCGCTCCGGGTCACCTTCGGCTCGTGCCGGATCGAGGCCCCGCTGGGGGCCCCGTGGGACCACAGCCCCGACGACGCCGAGCCCGGCCACGGCGTGGACGCCCTCGACGCCCTGGCCGAGGAGCTGCGGGCCACCGACGTGGACACCTGGCCGGACCTGCTGGCGCTGGTCGGCGATCAGGTCTACGCCGACCTGGTGGTGCACGACCCGCCCGGGCACGACGGCCCCGACGCCCCGCCCCCGGGCAGCCTGGCCGACCTCACCGACTACGTCCGGCTGTACCGGCGGACGTGGGGGCACCCGACCGTGCGGTGGCTGCTGTCGACCGTGCCCACGGCCATGGTGTTCGACGACCACGACGTCATCGACGACTGGAACCTCTCGGCCCACTGGCTGGAGGAGATCGCCCGCGAGCCGTGGTGGGACGACCGCATCGCCGGCGGTCTGGTGTCGTACTGGCTGTACCAGCACTGGGGGAACCTGACGCCGAGCGAGCTGGCCACCGACGACCTGGCCCGGGCCGTGGCCGAGGCCGGCGACGCCACCGACCTGCTGTTCGGGCGGGTCGACGGCTGGCGGCTCGACCGGTCGTCGCCGTCGACCACCCGCTGGAGCATCGCCCGGGACCTGGGCGGGACGGGCACCGCCCGGCTGGTGCTGGCCGACACCCGCAACCGCCGGCACCTCGTCGAGGGCGAGCGGACCGTGGTCGACGCCACCGAGATGGAATGGCTCGCCGACCGCTCCCGGGTCGACCGCGACGGCATCGACCACCTGCTGTTCGGCTCGTCGCTGCCGTGGCTGCTGCCCCACGGCGTGCACCACCTCGAGCGTTGGGGCGAGGCCCTCGGCGCCGGGCGGTGGGGCCGGTTCGGGCGGCGGTTCGCCGAGTCGTTCCGGGCCGGGAACGACACCGAGCACTGGCCCAGCTTCGGCCGGTCGTTCGACGAGCTGGGCGAGCTGCTGCGCTCGATCGGGTCGGGCGAGCAGGGCCCGGCACCCGCCACCGCCCTGGTGCTCTCGGGCGACGTGCACTTCAGCTACCTGGCGCCGGCGGAGGTGGGTGACGGTGTGAGCGCCCGGGTGGTGCAGCTGGTCAGCTCGCCCTTCCGCCACGGGGTGCCCCGCTCGCTGCGGCGCAAGCTGCTGCTGGCGATGAGCCGGGTCGGCCGTCTGGGCGGCCGGGTGGTCCGGCTGACCGCGGCCCCGGGCCGGGACCCGGTGCGGTGGCGGCTCACCGGCGGGCCCTGGTTCGGCAACGGTCTGGCCGCGCTGGTGCTCGACGGCCGCCGGGCCGAGGTCACCTTCTCCCGCTCGGTCCGCGCCCCCGACGGCCGCGCCCGACTGGAGACCGTCCATCGCCAACACCTGACCTAGCCGGGAGGTCCGGCGACGGTGAACTCGAGGATGTCCGCGAGGGGTTCGACGGGGGCCATCGAGTGCATGGCCCAGGTGACACCGGGGACGTCGAGCAGGGCGGGATCGTCGACGGGTGACACCGAGACGGCGATGTCGAAGCCGTCGAGGCGACCACCCCGGATCGAGCGGACCTCGTCGACGGCCCGCTCGAGATCGGCCACCTCGGCCTCGATCAGGAACAGCCCGTCGTAGCGCGCCGCCCGCCGCACCGGGCGCAGGGCCGAGCGCCGGGCCGCGAACCAGAGCGGGATGCGGGGCTGCTGCAGGGGACGGGGGGAGAAGGTGACGCCGTCGACGGTGCGGTGGGTGCCCCGGTGCTCGACGTGCTCGCCGGCCCACGCCGCGGCCAGGATCTCGGCCGACTCGTCGAGGATGGCGGCCCGGGTGCGGGCGTCGACCACCTCGCCGAACCGGCTCAGCTCGCCGCCGCTGTCGACCCCGAGGCCCAGGCCCACGGTGAGCCGGCCCCCGCTCAGATGGTCGAGCGTGGTGGTCTGGCGGACGAGGGGGGCGATCCGCCGGCGCGACGCCGGGGTGACCATGGGCCCCAGCCGGATGCGCTCGGTGGCGCAGGCCATCGCCGCCATGGTGATCCACACGTCGGCGATCTCGGCGACCTCCTCCGGCGGGCGCAGCACGTGGTCCCACAGGAACAGGCCGTCCCAGCCGGCGGCCTCGGCGGCCCGCGCCACCTCGACCATCGCCGCCGGATCGGCCAGGTCGGCGAACGGGGCCATGTAGAGCGCGTGCTTCATGGACGGAAGGTAACCCGGGGGTGTGACAGTGGGTCGGAGAGCCGTGTTGTGGCAGCGCACGTGGCAGGATCAGCGCCCTGTGAGGCGAGCGGAGCGAG
>DASVEC010000620.1:0-3083 GCA_036380755.1 Iamia sp.
CGAGGGCAGCTCGTCGTTGAGCTCCGAGGCGCACCAGCCGGCGTAGTAGGCGGCGGACTTGGCCGACTCGACCTCGAGCAGCATGTCGGCGCACTTGTGCTTGATGGCCTGGAACGAGCCGATGGGCCGGCCGAACTGGACCCGGTCCTTGGCGTACTGGACGGCCATCTCGAGGCACAGCTGGGCGCCACCGACCTGCTCGGCGGCCAGCGCCACCACGGCGAGGTCGAGGGTCTTCTCGAGCGTGGCCCAGCCCTCGCCCTCGGCGCCCAACAGGGTGGCCGGGGTGGAGTCGAAGGTGAGACGGGCCTGCTTGCGGGTCTGGTCCATCGTGGGCAGGGCCTCACGGGTCAGGCCCGAGGCGTCGCCGGCGACGGTGAAGAGGCTGGTGCCGCCATCGCTCTTGGCGGCGACGATGATCAGCCCGGCGGTGTGACCGTCGAGGACGAACATCTTCTCGCCGGAGATGGCGTAGGCGTCGCCGTCCTTGGTGGCCGTGGCGGTGATGCCGCTCTCGTCCCACTTGCCGTTGGCCTCGGTGAAGGCCAGCGTGGCGATGGTCTCGCCCGAGGCGATGCCGGGCAGGTGGGCCTTCTTGGCCGCGTCGTCGCCCGAGTGCAGCAGCGTGGTGGCGGCCAGGGCCACGGTGGAGAAGTAGGGGGCGCACAGCAGCGAGCGGCCCATCTCCTCGAAGATCACGACCAGCTCGATGAAGCCGTAGCCCGAGCCGCCGTACTCCTCGGGGATGGCGAGGCCCTGGAGACCGAGCTGCTCGGCCATCTGGGACCACACCGCGGCGTCGTAGCCCTGCTCGGTGTCCATCTGCTCGCGGACGGCGGTCTCCGCCGACTTGTTCTCCAGGAACTGGCGCACGACCTTGCGCAGCTCCTCCTGCTCGTCACTGAAGGCGAAGTTCATGGCCGGATGTTGTCCACCCTGTCCGGTCACTGTCCAGGACCTGTCAAGTACACATGTGTACGCTCACCCGATGGCCGAGAGCATCCCCGTCCGGACCTTCCGGGCCAACGCCGCCACCTTCCTGCGCCGGGCCGAGGGCGGCGAGCGCATCGTCGTCACCGTGGCCGGGCGGCCCGTGGCCCAGCTGGGCCCGCTCGACCCCGCCGGCGAGGTGCCCACCATCGACGACCTGGCCGCCCGGGGCCTGGTCGTCCCGGCCCGGCGGTCGGATCGCCCACCCCCCGACGTCCGGGTCGACCTGATGGGCGCCCGTCTCGACCGCCTGGCCGCCGAGGTCCGCTCGTGACGCTGGCGCTGGACACGACGGCGCTGCTGGGGCGGTTCCTGACCGGGCCGCACCGGCAGGTCGTGGTCGACGCCATGGCCACCGACGGGGTGTGGTGCGCCTCGGCCCTGGCCCTGGCCGAGGCCCTGCCGCTGGTCGACCGGGCCACCGAGAACCCGGTCGACCGGGACCGCCTGCGCCGGGCCCTGCGCGACGACTGGGAGCGGATCAACGTCGTCCCCGTCGACGCCCTGTGCCTCGACCGGGCCGCCGAGCTGTCCCGCGAGCAGCCGCTGCGCACCGTCGACGCCCTCCACCTGGCCGCCGCCGACCGGCTGCCGCCGCCGGTCACCTTCGTCACCTTCGACCCCCGCCAGATCCCCGTCGCCCTGGCCCTCGGCTTCGACGTCGTCAGCACCTGACCCACCGAAACTGCGACCCTGGTCCACCTGTGGCGTGGACCAGGGTCGCCGTTTGCCGGGCGTCGTTAACGATCCGGCGCCGGCGGGCCCCTGGAGGGGTGTGCAGGAGGGGACCATGACGACCACCCCGGGCCTCGACCGGTTGCGACCGGTGTACGAGGCCATCCACCCCCGCCTGTGGCGGGCGATCCTCGGCTGGAGCGGATCGGCCGAGGTGGCCGACGAGGCCGTGGCCGAGGCCTTCGCCCAGGCCGCCCGGCGGGGCGAGGCCCTCGACGACCCGGCGGCGTGGGTGTGGCGGGCCGCCTTCCGCATCGCCGCCGGCGAGCTGGCCCGGATCCGGCGGGAACCAACCGAGCCGCTGGGCGACCGCGAGGTCGCCCAGCGCTCGGGCCTGGCCATCCCGGCCGAGGCCGTCGACCTCCTCCGGGCCCTGCAGCAGCTCGGCGACCAGCAGCGCCGGGCCGTCGTGCTGACCGACGGCGCCGGCTTCCCCGCGCCCGAGGCCGCCGTCCTCATGGGCACCACCGCGGCCACCGTGCGGGTCCAGGCCAGCCGGGCCCGCCGGCGCCTCCGCACGCTCCTGTCCGACGCCGATCCGTCCCTGGAGGTCGACCGATGAGCCCCGACCCCTTCCGCGCCCTCGACCGCATCGACCCACCCGACCAGTGGGACGAGATCGGCCGGCGGGCGGCAGCCCCGGGCGTCGACCTCGACCTCGGCGCCGTCCCCGACATCCGTCCCCGCCGCCGCGCCGCCGTCCTGGTCGCCGCAGCCGCCGTCGCCCTCGTCGCCGGCGCCGTCGTGGCCACGAGCGGCGACGGCGAACCGGGCGGCGTCACCGCCACCAGCACGCCCGGGGCCCTCCGCGGGCCCTGCCCCTTCACACTCGATCCCGACGTCGTGGTGCCGCCTCTCGTCCCGGCCGCCGGTCGCCCACCGGTCCCGGCCTACACGTGGTCCTGGCGCCATCCGGCGGGCGCCGACCTGTCGGTCCCGGGGTCCTGGGGCACGGTCGACTACGGGGGCATCCCCGTGACCGTCAGCGTGTTCGCCTCCCCGGCATCGCCGCAGGACGAGGGGGCGACCTCGGCCTTCCCCGACGACCCCGACCTGATCGAGGTCGTCCACTGGCGACGGGTCGAGGGGGCGGAGACCTGCCGCACGGCGGAGGTCCGGGTCCTGCTGCCGCTGAGCGAGGAGGACGCGGCCCATCGGGCCCGGGGCGACGACGACCTCGTCCGGACCGGCGACTACCTCACGCATCCGGTCGCCCCCCGCATCCTCGGCGCCGTGCGCCTGCTCCCCGCCGACGAGGGGACCACCACCACGTCCACCCTTCCGGCCGACCAGCTCGCCATCGACGGCGACTGCCCGTTCCGGCTCGAGCAGGCCGCCGGCCTCGGCCCGCTGACGCC
>DASVEC010000621.1:0-6769 GCA_036380755.1 Iamia sp.
CACCGGTTCCCACCCCACCGGGTGCCGTACCGGGCAAACCTGTGGGCCCTGCGCAGCCTCGGCGTCACCCGGGTGCTGGGCCCGTGCGCCGCCGGGTCGCTGCACCCCGATCTGCACCCCGGCCACCTGGTGGTGCTCGACCAGGCCATCGATCGCACCTGGGGGCGGCCCGACACCTACTTCGAGGGCCCGACGGTCAACCACGTCTCGCTGGCCGATCCCTATTGTCCGACGTTGCGTACCTCCTTGCTGTCCGGAGCGGCCGATGGGCCACTGCCTGTTCACGATGGTGGGACGGTGGTGGTGATCCAGGGACCCCGGTTCGCGACCCGGGCTGAATCACGGCTCCACCGCCAGCAGGGCGCCACGGTCATCAACATGACCCAGATGCCCGAGGCCGCCCTCGCCCGTGAGCTGGGCCTCTGCTACGCCTCTGCCGCGCTGATCACCGACTACGACACGGGTGTCGACGACGAGCCCGGCATCGCCCCGGTGACCCTGGCCGAGGTCTTGGCCACGTTCGAGGCCAACGTGCCCAAGCTCCGAGAGGTGCTGCTGGCCGCTCTGGCGGCGATCCCGGTCTCCCGGTCGTGCGCATGTGCCGATGCGCCGGGCGGCCTGTTGCCCGACTTGCCGACGTAACGTTACCCACCTCCTCGCCTTCGAACACATGTTTGTTCGTGGCGCTCGGTGGGCACACCCCCCTCCACGTCCCCGCCGGTGCCGCGGCGGGGGCGGACGCTTCCCCCGTCGATCACTCCCGATGGAAGGACGCGCCCATGCCCCCGTTCCGGCCCCGTCGCTCGCTGCGACCCCTCCGCCCCCGGCTCCCCCGTCGGGCCCTGCCGTGGTACGCCGCCGCCGCGGTCTTGACCGTGCTCACCGCCGTCTTCGTCCACGGTGCCCTCCAGCGGGCGGCCGCGGCCGAGGCCGCCTACGGCTCCACCCGGCGCGTCGTCGTGGCCACCGACGCCGTCGCCGTGGGCGATCCCATCGACCGCTCGGTCGCCACCGTGCGATCGTTCCCCCGGGCCCTCGTGCCCGACGGTGCGATCGAGGCGCTGCCGGACGGGCGCCGCACCCTCGTCGCCCTGAGCCCGGGCGAGGTGGTCCTCGACCGCCGGGTCAGCGGGTCCGACGCCACCGGGCCGGCCGGGCTGCTCGCCCCGGACGAGCGGGCCGTGCCGGTCCCGGTCGCCGTGCCCGGTCTCCCGCTGGTGCCGGGCGACCGGGTCGACCTGGTGGCCGGGGGCGCCCCGGGCGGGGGCATCGAGGGCGACCTGCCCGTCGGCCCGTCGGGCCCCGACGTGGTCGCCACCGACGCCCTCGTCCTGGCGGCCGACGAGGAGACCGTGGTGGTGGCCGTGCCCGCGGCAGTGGCGGCCGACGTCGCCGCCGCCCTCACCACCGGCCCTCTCGTCCCCGCCCTCCGGCCTCCCTGAGGGCGAGCTGGCCGGGGACGGTCAGGCCGGCAGCTGGTAGCGCTGGAAGAACTCCCACATGCGCTCGTTGGCATCGACGCCGTCGACGGTCGGGCCGACGATGGCCTCGATCTGCTCGGCGAACTCGCTGCCGGGCCAGCCGTGGCCCTGGCCCTCGATGATCACGAACTCCATCGCCGCCCCGTCGGGACAGGTCCAGGTCCGATCGACCACGGGCGTCGCCGCCTCGTCGACCGGGTCGGTGCAGCCCTGGAGCTCGGCCCAGTCGGCCGCGGTGGCGGGGTAGCCCTCGCCGTCGAGGTCGGCCGGCGGGATCGTGGCCCCGGGGCCGGGCTCCCCGCCGCTGAACGAGCTGGTGTCCACGCCCCCGTTGAACAGCAGGATCGGATCGGCGGTGCCATGGAACGTGAGCAGGGGCACCGGGCGGCTGGGCTGGCACCCCTCGGGGAGCTGGAGCCCGTTCACCGGGGCGAAGGCGGCGAAGCGGTCGGCCCGCTCGCAGGCCAGCAGCGAGGTCATGAAGGCGCCCATCGAGAGCCCGGTGGCGTAGACGCGGGAGGTGTCGATGCAGCGGCCGGCGGCCACCTCGTCGATCACGGCGTCGATGAAGGCCAGGTCGGCCGACTCGCCCCCGCTGGTGTCCCACTGCACGGGCTCGCCGGTGCCGTGGGGGAAGGCGGTGACGAAGCCCTGGTCGATCCCGTAGGCGCCGAGGGCGCTCTGCTGGACGTGGACGTCGGCGCCCTCCATGAAGCCGTGGAGGTCGACGATGAGGGGCATGGGCTCCTCGTCCTCGGGCGCGGTGAGCAGGTAGTAGCGGTCGGCGCCGCCGGAGGTGGTGTCGACCCGCTGGGTCTCGACCGGGGCGTGGGGGGCCGAGTCGCATCCCGACGACGGCACGGCCGGGCCGGTCGCCCCGGTGTCGGCCTCCTCGCCCGCACCGGCACCGGCACCGGCGTCGGCGGCGGCTGGGTCGTCGGCGGCGCCGTCGGTCGCCTCGTCGACGGTGGTGGTGGTCTCGTCGTCGGCCGCGTCGGTGTCGTCGTCACCGCCGCACCCGGCGAGCACGGCGACGAGGACGAGCAGGGCGGCGACGGGGCGGAGGTGGCGCTTCACGGGCGGCATCCTGGTCGATCCGCCCTCAGCGTGCGTCGATCACCCCGCCCGCCACCAGGCCGAGGACCAACACCCCGAGGGCGATCCGGTAGATCACGAACACCGCGGTCGAGTGGCTGGTGAGGAACTTCAGGAACCAGGCGATGGCGGCGTAGCCGACGACGAAGGCGAGGATCGTCGCCACGATCGTCTCGCCCGGTCCCGGGCCCCCACCCTCGAGCACGTCCGGGGCCGTGACCACGCCGGAGAGCACCACGGCCGGGATCGAGAGGAGGAACGAGAACCGGGCCGCCCCCTCGCGGGTGAAGCCCATGAACAGGCCGGCGCTGATCGTCGCGCCCGAGCGGGAGACACCGGGGACGAGGGCCATGGCCTGGGCCACGCCGATGCCGGCGGCCGACCGGACGTCGACGTCGTGGATCGTGCGCTCCTGGCGGCCCACCCGCTCGGCCACGTAGAGGACGATGCCGAGCACGATGAGGGTCGAGCCGACCAGGCGCAGGTCACGAGCGCCCGACTCGATCTGGTCCTTGAACACCAGACCGAAGATCGAGATGGGCACGGTGGCGAGGATCAGGTACCAGCCCATGCGGGCGTCGAGCTCACCTCGGAGCGACGGGTCGAACAGCGACCGCACCCACGTCGTGGTGATCCGCCACAGGTCCTTCCAGAAGTAGATGACCACGGCGGCGACCGTGCCCAGCTGGGTCACGGCGGTGAAGGCGGCGCCGGGGTCGTCCCACCCGAACAGGGCCGGGACGATCCGCAGGTGCCCGCTCGACGAGACGGGCAGGAACTCGGTCAGCCCCTGGACGATCCCCAGGACGACGGCCTCCACGAACGACACGAGCGTCGATCCTGGCAGACCGCCCCCGGTCGGCCCTAGGTGCCGGAGATGGTGACGTCGCGGATGACGAGGCTGACGCCGGCCGCGGACATGGGGAGCCAGTCGACGTCGTCGCCGACGGCCTCGACGTCGCGGAGCATGCGCTGGAGGGTGGAGGCGATGGTGAACTCGCGCAGCGGAGCCCCGAGCGAGCCGTCGGTGATGCGCAGGCCCTCGGCGCCGGTGGAGAAGTCACCGCTGACCGGGTTCACGCCCGAGTGCATGCCGATGACCGACGAGATGAGGACACCCTCGCCGACCTGGCGCAGCAGCTCGGGCTGCGAGGCCGAGCCCGGCGCCAGCGACAGCGCCCGGCAGCCCACGCCCGGGGTCGACTTGAAGCCGCCCCGCACGGCGTTGCCGGTCGAGGCGGTGCCGGCCCAGCGCCCGCTGTAGGCGTTGTGCACGAACGCCTCCAGCCGGCCCTCCGAGATCAGCACGTTGCGGCGGCTGGCGAGGCCCTCGCCGTCGGTGGCCGAGGCGGTGTAGGCCAGCGGGTTGGTGGCGTCGTCGACCAACGTGACCAGCGAAGATCCGACCTCGTCGCCCAACCGGTCGGCGAACGGCGACCGGCCCTTGAGCACCACCTCGCCCGACAGCGTCGAGCCGATGATGCCGATGACCTGAGCGGTGACGTACGGGTCGAGCACGATCGTGGTCCGAGCCGAGGACGGCTTGGTGGCCCCGAGCAGGCGGGTGGAGCGCATGACGGCGTCGTCGGCGGCGTCGCCCACCACGAGGTCGTCGAGCTCGCGCCCGACGGAGAACCCGAACCCGGTCTGGGTGAGGCCGTCGGCCTCGGCCAGACACGAGACGGCGACGTAGCAGGCGGTCGACGCCGACTCGGAGCGGATGCCGGTGGTCGTGGCGACGCAGGCCTCGCCCATGGCGTCGACGAACTCGGCCGACTCGACACCCGAGATGCGGGGGTCGGCGGCCTTCACCGCCGCCTCCAGCTCGAGCGCCATCTCGACCTTCCGCTCGGTCGGCACCTCGAGGAGCGAGGGGCGGAACAGGTCCAGCGACGGCACGGCGACACCGTCGGGCGCGGCCAGGCCGGCGTGCGGGTCGGGGGTGGCGAAGCCGGCGTTGTCGCGGGCCTCGGCCAGCGTCTCGGCCAGGACGTCCTCGTCGAAGGTGGCGGCGTAGGCGAAGCCCTGCCGGTCGCCGAGGACGACCCGGATGCCGACCCCCATGGTCTCGGCCGACGACAGCGACTCGACGTCGGACTGGTACGCCCGCACCTCGGTGTGGCGGCTGCGGCCGACGACCGCCTCGACCTGCTCGCCGTCGGCCGCCCAGCCGACGACCCGGTCGGCGATGTCGGTCAGGTCACGGGAACCGGAGCCACCGGACGACGCGCTCACGCGGCCGTCCCGCCGATCGTCAGCCCCGACCGGACCCGGAGCGTCGGGACGCCGTCGCCGACCGGGACGCCCTGGCCGTCCTTGCCGCACGTGCCCGGCGAGCCCATGGCGAAGTCGTTGCCCAGGGCGTCGATGTCGACCAACACGCGAGGGCCGTTGCCGATGAGGTTGCCCTCGCGCAGCGGCTCGGTGATCTCGCCGTCCTCGATCAGGTACGCCTCCCACATCCCGAACACGAAGTCGCCGGTGGCGGTGTTGACCGACCCGCCGCCGAGCTGGGCCACGTACACGCCGTGGTCGGTGCCGGCGATGATGGCGGCCGGGTCGTCGGTGCCGTTGGTGAGGAAGGTGTTGGTCATCCGCACCATCGGGAGGTGCTGGTAGCTCTGGCGCCGGCCGTTGCCCGAGCGGGGCCGGCCCTCCTTGCGGCTCCGGGTGTGGTCCCACATGTAGTCGGTGAGGACGCCGTCCTGGATCAGGACGTTGCGCTGCGACGGGCTGCCCTCGTCGTCGATGCCGAAGCAGCCCCACTCGTCGGCGACCGTGCCGTCGTCGATCAGCGTGACGAGCGGCGACGCCACCTGCTCGCCGACCCGGTCCTTGTAGACCGAGGCGCCCTTGGACACGAGGTCGGCCTCGAGCCCGTGACCGCACGCCTCGTGGAACAGCACGCCGCCCCCGCCGGCGCCGATCACGACCGGCATCTCACCCGACGGGGCGGGCCGGGCGCCCAGCTTGGTGACCGCCCGTCCGGCGGCCTTGCAGGCCAGGTCCTCGACCTCGTACCGGTCGAACAGCTCGAAGCCGATGGTGCGACCCAGGCTCTGGCGACCGGTCTGCATGCCGGTGTCGCCGGTGGCCACCACGCCGATGGAGAACAGGGTGCGGACCTGGTCGTCGTCGGCCAGGAGGCCCTCGCTGTTGGCCACGAGGATGCGCCGGCGGCTGTCGCCGTAGCGGGCACTGACCTGGGTGACGGCGCCGTCGGCCGCCCGCGCCGCCTCGTTGGCCCGGTGCAGCAGCTCGACCTTCTTCGCCTTGGGCACGTCCTCGGGGAGGATCGCCACCGTGCTCGGGTGCCGCGAGGCGACCCGGTCGAGGGCGACCACGTTGGCCCCTCCCCCGCCGCGACGGGCGGCGGCCCCGGCGGCCGACGCGGCGGCGAGGAGCCCCGGCTCGGAGAGGTCGGAGGTGTGGGCGTAGCCGGTGGTGTCGCCGCTGATGACCCGGATGCCGGCGCCGCGGTCGCGTCCCGACGACAGCTCCTCGATGCGGCCGTCGTCCAGGACGGCCGAGGTGGCCCGCTTGTCCTCGGCGAAGACCTCCGAGAAGTCGCCCCCGCCCTCCAGGGCGGTGGCCAGGACCTTGGACAGCACGGCCTCGTCGATCATCGGCGCAGCGTACCGACGGTCCGGGGGGCGTCGGCGCGGCGCCGGCCCGAGAGCGGTTTTGCCACCGCGGTGGACAGGAGGCGTAGCGTACGCAGCCGTGCCCGCCAGCCCGGCTCTCGCCGCCACCGTCCGCCCCGGTCTGAGCGGGCGGGCGCGTCTCGACGTCGCCGACACCGACACCGCCGAGTCGTTCGGCTCGGGCGACGTCCCCGTGCTCGGGACGCCCCGTGTCGTCGCCCTCTGCGAGCAGGCCGCCATCGCCGCCCTGGGCACGGTCCTCGCCGCCGGCCAGACCTCGGTCGGCATGCGGGTCCAGATCGACCACCTCGCCCCCACCGCCGTGGGCGGGGCGGTCACCGCCGACGCCACCCTGGAGAAGATCGAGGGCCGCCGCCTCACGTTCACCGTCTCGGTGAGCGACCGCTGCGGCCTGGTCGCCGCCGGGCGGGTCACCCGGGTCGTCGTCGAGCGCGAGCGCTTCCTCGCCAAGGCCACGGGCTGATCCCACAGGTGCACCCACCCCAGGACATCGAGGTGGTGGGGATCGATGCCGACGACACCCTGTGG
>DASVEC010000622.1:0-7408 GCA_036380755.1 Iamia sp.
AGCCACGCCTGCCACCACAGCTTCGACATGAAGAAGGACTACGGCAACCTGCGCAAGCACATGCCGTGGACCTACCGCACCTTCCTGATCGGCACCGCGGCCCTGGCCGGACTGTTCCCGCTCGCCGGGTTCTGGTCGAAGGACGAGATCCTCGCCGGCGCCAACCAGCTCGGTGGCGAGGGCGGCTACCAGCTGATG
Organism: Iamia sp.; assembly: GCA_036380755.1. GTDB lineage: Bacteria > Actinomycetota > Acidimicrobiia > Acidimicrobiales > Iamiaceae > Iamia. The sequence goes on from DASVEC010000622.1 coordinate 199, forward strand.
CTCGTCGTCGGCATCCTCGGCGCCATGTGCACGGCGGCGTACATGACCCGGGCCGTCTACTACTGCTTCTTCGGCGAGGAGCGCGGTGCGGCCAAGGAGCACACGCCGCACGAGTCGGGCCCGCGCATCGTGATCCCGCTGATCATCCTGGCCGTGGCCGCGATCTTCGCCGGCTTCACCAACATCCCGAACACCGGTGCGCTGTCGTGGGTGCCCGACTCGTTCGCCCTGAAGTTCGAGCACTACGTCGAGCCCGTCACCGCCGCCTTCCCGTCGGGAGCCACGGTGGGACCCGAGTTCCACCACCCCGAGTTCTCGCTCTGGATCGCCGTGCTCTCGACCCTCGCCGCCGCCCTCGCCGCCGCGATCGTGTTCGCCTGGTACTGGCGGGGCGCGGGGCCCCACGGCCTCACCCAGCGCAACAAGGTCGCCCGCGCCGGCTACCGCCTGCTCGAGGAGAAGTACTACCTCGACGCCCTCTACACCGGTGTCATCGCCGGGGGCATCAAGGGCCCGATCGCCCGGGGCACCAACTGGGTGAACCAGAACATCATCGACGCCATCGTCAACGTGGCCGGCACCGCGTCGAGGTACGCCGGCCGGTGGGTCTACGACAAGATCGACCAGGGCGTGGTCGACACCATCGTGAAGGGATCGGGCACCACCGCCGGAGGCACCGGGCAGCTGCTCCGCAAGGGCCAGACCGGCAAGGTCCAGACCTACGGCGCCTACCTGTTCGGCGCGGCCACCGTCCTGGCCGCCGTGTTCGTCATCATCGCCAGCGCGAGCTGACAGAGGAGACATCGTGGAAGAACTGCTCGACGGTTGGGGGCTCAGCCTCGCCGCCTTCCTCCCCCTGGTGGGAGCGCTGGTGGTGATGGCCATCCCCAAGGCCGAGGAGACGCTCATCAAGGTGGTGGCCCTGGCCACCAGCCTCGCCGTGTTCGCGGTGGGCATCGCGGTGGCCTGCTTCTTCGACTACGACCACACCGCCAAGCTCCAGTACGTCGTCGAGCACCCGTGGATCGACGTCATCAACAGCAACTACATCGTCGGTCTCGACGGCATGTCGCTGCCACTCATGCTGCTGACGGTGTTCATCGTCCCGCTGACGATCATCTACTCGTGGCACCACTTCCCCGAGCCCCACAACCCCAAGGCCTTCCTGGCCCTGATCCTCATCCTCGAGACGGGCATGGTGGGCAGCTTCATCGCCCAGGACCTCATCCTCTTCTTCGTCTTCTTCGAGGTTGTCCTGCTCCCGATGTACTTCATGATCGGCGTGTGGGGTGGCGAGCAGCGCCAGTACGCCTCGATCAAGTTCTTCCTCTACACGCTGTTCGGCTCGGCCCTGATGATCGTGTCGTTCCTCTCGATCTACTTCCTGAGCCAACAGCACGGAGTACCCGCCGACAGCGCCTTCGACATGCGGGCGCTCAGTGCCTGGGGCGGCGCCGGGCTGGCGACCACCACCGCGGTCGTGATCTTCGGCGGCATGTTCATGGGCTTCGGCATCAAGGTGCCGATGTTCCCGTTCCACACCTGGCTGCCCGACGCCCACACCCAGGCGCCCACCGTGGGCTCGGTGATCCTGGCCGCCGTGCTCCTGAAGCTCGGCACCTACGGCTTCATCCGCATCGCCATCCCGATCCTCCCCGAGGCGGCGGAGAAGTGGGCCCCGTGGATCGGCGGCCTGGCCGTGATCGGCATCATCTACGGCGCCCTCGGGTGCCTGGCCCAGACCGACATGAAGCGGCTGATCGCCTTCTCCTCGGTGGCCCACATGGGGTACGTGATGCTCGGCATCGCCACCCTCACCGACTTCGGCATCAACGCCGCCATCTTCGGCATGGTCGCCCACGGCCTGATCACCGGGATGCTCTTCTTCATCGCCGGCTCGGTGAAGGAGCGCTACCACACGCTCGAGATCAAGCGTCTCGGCGGTCTGCTGCTCCAGGCGCCGCACATGGGCTGGCTCCTCGGCTTCAGCGTCATGGCCAGCCTGGGCCTCCCCGGTCTGGCCGGGTTCTGGGGCGAGTTCCCCGCCATCCTCTCGGCCTACAACCCGGGCGGCGGCTCGTCCGAGGAGCTGTTCCGGGTCTACATGGTGATCGCCGCCATCGGCACGATCTTCGCCGCCGGCTACCTCCTCTGGCTGCTCCAGCGGGTCGCCTTCGGCACCCCCAAGGAGGAGTTCGCCGAGGAGCACGTGCACGACATGCACCTCACCGACTACCTCGCGTGGGCGCCGATGATCGTCCTGATCGTCGTCCTCGGCATCTATCCCAACCTCTTGTTCAAGATCACCGACGGAGCCGTCATCCAGTCGCTGTCGGCCATCGGGAACTAGGTCCTCGTGCTCGCGTCGCTCTTCGCCTCCGCCTCGACGGTGCCGTTCGACGCGCCCGTCCTCGACTGGCACGCCCTCGCGCCCGAGGTCGTCCTCACCGCCACCTTCGTGGTGGTCCTGCTGATCGACCTCTTCACCGAGCAGCACAACAAGTGGCTGACCTCGTCGATCACCGGCATCGGGTTCCTGGGCTCGGCCATCCCCCTGCTGACCCTCGCCGTCGACGGTGGCGACCGGGTCATGTTCGACGGGGCCTTCGTGGTCGACGACTTCGCGCTGGTGCTCAAGGCGATCTTCGTCCTGGCCGGCTACGTCACCGTCCTGCTGTCGACGAACTACATCGCCGAGGGCGACTACTGGGAGGGCGAGTACTACACGCTGCTCGCCAGCTCGGTCCTCGGCATGGTGATCATGGCCTCGGCCCGCGACCTGCTCACGATCTTCGTCGCCCTCGAGCTGCTCTCGATCCCCGCCTACCTCCTGGCCGGCTGGCGCAAGCGGGCGCTGACCGGCAACGAGGCCGGCATGAAGTACTACCTGATGGGCGTCTTCGCCTCGGCCGTGATGCTCTACGGCATGTCGCTGGTCTACGGCGGCACCGGCACCACCTTGCTCGCCGGCATCGGCACCCAGATCGAGGGGGCCTTCGGCGACACGCCCGTGGCCGCCCTCGGCATCGTGTTCATCCTCGTGGGCTTTGGCTTCAAGGTCTCGGCGGTGCCGTTCCACAACTGGGCGCCCGACACCTACGAGGGTGCGCCCACGCCGATCACGGCCTTCCTCTCGGTGGCGTCCAAGGCCGCCGGCTTCGTCGCCCTGATGGAGCTGATCTTCGTCGGCTTCTACGGCCGCGACGACATCTACGGCCCGCTCATGTTCGTGCTGGCGACGGCCACCATGTTCGTGGGCAACCTGATCGCCCTGCGCCAGACCAACGTGGTGCGGCTGTTCGCCTACTCCTCGGTGGCGCAGGCCGGGTTCATCCTCGCCCCGCTGGCCATCGCCGGCGAGAACGTCGAGGTGGGCCAGGACGCCATCCGGGCCATCGTCAGCTACCTCCTCATCTACACGGTGATGAACCTGGGGGCCTTCGCCGTGATCATTACCGTCGCCCGCAAGACCCGCAGCGCCGAGCTCGACACCTGGGGTGGCCTGTTCGAGTACGCCCCCGGCCTCAGCGTCTTGATGGCCGTGTTCCTCTTCGCCCTGGCCGGCATCCCGCCGCTGGGCGGTTGGTTCGCCAAGTTCCAGGTCTTCAGCGCCGTGGTGGGCGCCGACACGCCGGCCGGCTACGCCATGGGCGTGATCGTCGCCGTGAACTCGGTGATCGCCCTCTACTACTACGCCAACATCGCCAAGCAGATGTTCTTCGAGCCCAACCCCGACGGCGACATCACGCCGGTGAAGGTGCCCAGCGCCCTGGCGATCGCCCTCGGCGTCACCGCCATCGCCACGCTGCTGTTCGGCTTCCTGCCCGGCACCGTGGGCCACTTCGGCGACGCGGCCACCGACCTCCTGGCCTTCGCCCCCTGACTCCTCCGCCGATCCCCGTCTCGGCGTTCGTCGAGCGAGCGCTCTACGGCGAGGGCACCGGGTTCTACGAGCGGGGCGGGCGAGCCGGTCGGCGGGGCGACTTCGTGACCAGCCCAGAGGTCGGACCGCTCTTCGGCGCGGTGCTGGCCCGAGCCCTCGACGGATGGTGGGACGAGGCCGGTCGGCCCGATCCCTACGTCGTGCACGAGCACGGCGCCGGACCCGGGACCCTCGCCCGCGCCGTCGTCCAGGCCGAAGCCCGCTGCGCGCCCGCCCTGCGGTGGGTGCTCGTCGAGCGATCCGCCGGCCAGCGGCTGCTCCACCCCGACCACCTGCCGCACGTGGGCGCCCCCGGCGTCGGCGCGACATGGTCGGAGCCTCGGCGCGGCCCGCAGGTGGCCAGCACGGGGGCGCGCCCCGCCGGGGCCGTCCACCTGATCCTGGCCAACGAGCTGCTCGACAACCTGCCCTTCGACCTGGCCCAGCGGCGCGACGACGGGTGGGACGAGGTCCGCCTGGCCGACGCCGGCGACGGCACCTGGACCGAGGTGCTCGCCCCGCTCGATCCGGACCGTGCCTCGCGACTCGAGCGGCTCGCCCCCGATGCCGCCGCGGACGCTCGGGTGCCGCTCGAGGATGCGGCCGGCGGCTGGGTGGCGGCCGGGCTCGACCAGCTGGAGCCGGGCGGCCACCTCGTCGTGCTCGACTACACGGCGACGACGGCCGAGCTCGCCGCCCGGCCGTGGGAGCAGTGGGTCCGGACCTACCGCGGCCACGAACGAGGTGGCGCGCCCTGGGCCCACCCGGGCGAGCAGGACGTCACCGTCGAGGTGGCGCTCGACCAGGTGGGGTTGGCCAGCCGCCCGCCCGACCGGCTCCGGAGCCAGGCCGACGCCCTGCGCGCCTGGGGCATCGAGGCCCTGGTCGCCGAGGGGCGGGAGCGGTGGCACGGCCGGGCCGGGCCCGCCGACCTGGCGGCGTTGCGGGCGCGGAGCCGGGTCGGCGAGGCCGAGGCGCTGCTCGATCCGGCCGGCCTCGGGGGCTTCACCGTCGCAGAGTGGCGCGCTGGCCACTGACACCTCAGGAATTCACCCCGGATCCGGGAACCCCCTCGGACGCCGCGGGCAAGTACTAGATGGAAGCGGGATCGGCTCTGCGCACGGGCCGTCCGCGATCCACTCACACATGACCTTGCACCCTGGCTCGTCTTCCCTCTGCACCCCACGCGTCTCCGGTCTTGCTCGGAGAGAGCGATGAGGGTGCTCCTGCTCGAAGACGAGGCCCGGCTCTCCGGGGCCTTCGCCCGCCGCCTCCGCCACGACGGCTTCGCCGTCGACGAGGTGGCCACCCTCGCCGAGGTGCGGACGGCGGTGCTCGACGTCGCCTACGACTGCCTGGTCCTCGATCGCCACGTCCCCGACGGCGACTCCCTCGACCTCCTGCCCGAGCTGGCCCGGGCCGAGCACCGCGCCCCCGTGGTCATGGTCTCGGCCAACGGCGATGCCGACGCCCGCATCAAGGGGCTCTCCGAGGGGGCCGACGACTACGTGGCCAAGCCGGTGCGTCTCGACGAGCTGGCCCTGCGGGTCGGCAAGGTCGTCACCCGGCGCGACCCCGCCGTCGACGCCGCCCCCATCGTCCGCCTCGGGTCGGTCGGCATCGATCTGGCCCGCCGCGAGGTCACCCGCGACGGCCAGCCGGTCCACCTCTCGCCCATCCAGTACTCGGTCTTCGAGCAGCTGGTCCGGCACCGCGACCGGATGCTCACCACCGAGGAGCTGCTCGAGCACTGCTGGGACGGTCGTCGCGACCCCTTCTCCAACCCGCTCCACACGCAGATCACACGGCTCCGCAAGATCTTCAAGGGAGCCCTCCGCATCGCCTCCGTTCGCGGGGCGGGCTACCGCGTCGAGCTCGACACCGGCCCCGCCTCCCAGATCCCGTCACGCCCGCCCCTCGGGTGAGACGGTGGCCCCCTCTGCCGCAGCGGGGTGGGGCCCGTCCGACCGCTCGCCGCCCCAACCGCAGCCGGGGCGGCGAGCGGTCGTCAGACGGTCGCGGGGGCGTCCGACCCCGCCTCGGGCCGCGGCCCCAGGAGCTGATCGACGTGCGCCGCCCAGCGGTCGCGACTGATGGCCATCACGAGCATGTCGTGGAAGGCGCCGTCGAGGAACTCGTGCTCGGTGAGCCGACCCTCGATGACGAACACCCGCCCCGCGCCCGAGGCGAAGGCCTCGCCGTTGGGCGCCATGATCTCGGCGTAGACCTTGCGCAGGTCGAACTCCGAGAAGAGGTGCTCGAGCAGGAGGGCGGTGCCCTCCATCCCCGCTCCGGGCGGAGCATCGGGTCGCGCCACCACGGCGATGTGGGCGTGACGGTTGCGGAAGTCGGGCTGGAACGCTGACACCAGCCCCAGCACCTTCCCCTCCCCGATGACGACGAACTGGGCCAGGACCCGATCCCACAGCGTCTGCCGGAAGGCCTCGGGGCTGGGGGTGGCGCCCCGGAGCCGATAGCGGGTCAGGTGCGACCCGGCCGTGTAGAGGGCCAGTGCCTCACCCTCGTACTGGGCGGTGAGGGGCTCGAGCCGGACACGCGGTCCGACCAGCGGGGTCCGGGGCGGAGGCGGCGTTGCCTCGACCCGGCTCCCGATGGTGACGACGTAGTGGTGCAGGTCGCCCAGCGTGCGCAGCTCACCGACCAGCTCCTCGGGCAGCTCGATCCCGAGCTCGCGGAGCCAGCCCAACACCTCCAGCACGCGCAGCGAGTCCCACGCCAGCCGATCGACCAGCAGGTCGTTCGGCTCCCACCCGTCGGCCGGGCGGGCGAGCCGTCGTCCGACGGCGGATGCGAAGGCCTCGAACGGCTCGAGGGCGGCGACGGCTGCGCCCGGGTCAGGGCGCATACTCGATCGATGAGATGAGGTTGTTGACGGTAGTGAAGTTGAAGACGGCCGAAGTAGTGACCAGCTCGTGAGTGCCAGTGTAAGTGGCGCTCACGTAGTGCTTGGCGCTGCCACAGGAGACGAGGTCGGTGGAGCTGATCTTGTCGTTCCACCAGTCAGTCGACGAGAAGGCGAACTTGGCGCCGGTGCACGACGCGGCCCGCAGGACGGTGGAGGGCGAGCCCCCACCAGTCCCGTCGTAGATGATGGCGAGGTCGATGTCCGCGGACCTCCCCTGGGGGATCTCCTCGGGGGTCGCGTAGCACTCGACCTCGGTGAAGGCGCCGGCCTCGATCTCGGCGGCGGTGAGGGCGTAGGCGACGCAGTAGTCGCCCTCTGGCTCGTCGGCGCCGGCGGGGGCGGCGGCGGTGATGGGTGCCGCG
>DASVEC010000623.1:0-6648 GCA_036380755.1 Iamia sp.
CGGCGGCCGAGGGGTCGCCGCTGCTCCTGGTCCTCGACGACGTCAACCTCCTCGACCCGCAGTCCCACCAGGTGGCCCGGGCCCTCGTCGAGCGCCGGGTGGCGAAGGTGGTGGGCACGGCCCGGACACCCGGCCCGCCCCTGCCCCCGCCGTGGACCACGCCCGGCGTCGTCCACCTGGCCCTCAACGACCTCGACGCCGACGGCGTGGCCGAGGTCCTCGTGGCGACCCTCGGCGGCCCGGTGGCCGGGGACATGACCCGCCAGCTGGCCACCGCCACCCAGGGCAACCCGCTGCTGCTGCGGGAGGCCCTCACCGTGGCCGGCCACGACGGGAGCCTGCGCCGGGTCGACGGCATCTGGTCGCTGGAGGAGGCGGCGCAGCCCATGGGCCGGCTGGGCGACCTGGTCGGCGGCCGCCTGGCCCAGCTCGGAACCGAGGCGCGCGACGCCCTCGAGCTGGTGGCGGTGGCCGAGGTCCTGCCCCTCCCGCTGGCCGAGTCGCTCATCGGGCAGGTGGTCCTGGCCGAGCTGGAGCGGTCGGGCCTGGTGCTGCGCGACGCCGTGCTGGCCCTCCCGGTGATCCGGCCGTCGCACCCGTTCTACGGCGAGGCGCTGCGGGCCGGCCTCGGGCCCATCGCCCGGCGCCACCACGCCCGCCGGCTCGCCGACGCGGCCGAGGCCGGGCCCGAGTCGGGGGTCGACGTGCTGCGGGTGGTGGCGTGGCGCGCCGCCGCCGGTGGCCGGGTGGCACCGGACCTGCTGGCCCAGGCGGCCCGGGAGGCTCGCCGCCGCTCGGAGTTCGACCGGGCCGAGGACCTCGCCGCCCGCGCTGTCGAGGCCGGTGGCGGCAACCCGAGCCTGCTGCTGCTGGGCGAGATCCAGAACGCCATCGGCCGCTTCGCCACCGCCGACACCACCTTCGCCCGGGTCGTCGATCCCGTCGTCGGGGCGGCGGCGCCCGACGACGAGGACGAGGCCTCGCTCGTGGGCCTGAGCGCCCTGGCCATGGCCTTCAACCGGGCGTGGGGGCTCGGCCGTCACGCCGACGCCCGCGACCTGCTCCGGAGCGTGTCGGCGGCGCTGGCCGGCTCGGCCGCGGCGGGCACGGCGACGCTGGGGGAGCGACGGGCCGAGCTGGCTGCCGACGCGGCCGCCCTGGCCGCCTTCTCCGGCGCTCCGGCGACGGCGGTCGACGAGGCCCGGGCGATCCTGGCCGAGGAGCACGGCCCGCGGGTCCGGGCCCGCGCCGCGTGGGCGCTGGCCGCAGGGCTGATCGGGGTGGGCCGGCCGGCGGCCGCGGTCCAGGCGTCCGACGACGGTCTCGCCGCCCTCGAGACCCTGCCCGACGGCTTCGGCCGGGCGACCTTCACCACCAACCTGCTGCTGACCCGCACCGTCGGCCTGGCCGAGTCCGGGCGGCTCGAGGAGGCCGACGCCGAGGCCGAGCAGACCTACCGTCGCTCGGTCAGCGCCGCCTTCCTCACCGGGCAGGCCGTGTCGGCCTGGGCCCGCGGCCGGGTGCTGGAGCAGGCCGGCCGGGCCGTCTCGGGCGAGCGCTGGCTGCGCGAGGCCCGCCTCCTCGAGCGCGACCTCCAGACCCGGGGCCGGCGTCGGTGGTCGCTGATCGCCCTCGGGCTGGCCCTCGTCGCCCAGGGCCGCATCACCGATGCCGAGGAGGCGGTGTCCACCCTCGACGGGCTCGACGCCGAGGAGCCGGTCGACGACCGCTTCGTCCTGGCCGACGAGGTCCGCCTGCGGGCCGCCCTGCTGGCGGCGCGGGGCGAGCTGACGGCGGCCGAGCGGCTGCTGGCCGAGGGGGCCGAGGCGGCGCGTGACGACGGCTCCATGGGGGCGGCGGTGGCCCTCTGGCACGAGATCGTGGTCAGCGGGTCGTCCCGCCGGGCGATCGGGGCGGCGGCGGAGCACCTCGCCGCCACCGAGGGCCTGGTCGACGGCGAGCTGCACACGGCGCGCGTCGCCGACGGGCAGGCGGTCCTGGCTCGCGACCTCGAGGCCCGCCTGGCCGCGGCCGAGACCCTCGACCGGGCCGGTGCGGCGCGCACGGCCGTGGTGGTGGCGCGGGCCGTCGTGGCCGAGGCCGGCCGGCTCGGCCAGCGGGGCCTGGCCCGCACCGCCGAGGAGCGGGCGGCCCGGAGCGCCGCCCGGTGCGAGGGCGGCGCCGACCAGCCGGTGGCGACCGGCGGCGCCCTGGCCGCCCTCGGGCCCCGCCAGCGGGAGGTGGTGCTGCTGGCGGCCAAGGGCCTCAGCAACCAGGAGGTCGCCGAGCGGCTGGGCATCTCGACCCGCACCGTCGAGAACCACCTGCACCGCGCCTACGCCGAGCTCGGCGTCGACGGCCGCCGCGGCCTCGTCGGCCTGGTCTCCGGCGACGGCGGCGAGGTTTGAGCGTTTCGCCCTGCTGAGCAGGGGTAATCGCTCAAACCTCGCGGAAGGTCAGCAGCGAAGCCCCGCCTCGGGCACCGTGAGGTCGACCAGGTAGGCCGTGGCGGCGTCGTCGACGCAGTCCGAGAGCGACCGGTAGGCGGTGTGGACGTCGCCCTCGTAGGTGACCAGCACCGAGCCCTCGATGACGCCGGCCGCGTCCTCGGCCTGCTCGTAGGGCGTGGCGGGGTCGTTGGTGGTGCCGATGACCACGACCGGCGGCACGCCGGTGAGGTCGCCGTCGGCCAGGGGCAGCAGCGGGTCGACCGCCTCGGGCGCACCCCAGCAGCCGGGGATGCCGGTGCCGAACCAGGCGCCCCAGAACGGCAGCTCGGCGGCCCAGTCCTCGGCCAGGGTGCGATCGCCCTCGGGCTCGGCCGAACGGTCCACCTGGTCGGCGCAGCGGATCGTGCCCCGGGCGTCGGAGTCGTCGACCCACGTGCCGTCGGCCGCCCGCCCGAGGTACTGGTCCCGGATGGCGAGCAGCGTCCGACCCTGGGGCTCGTCGGCCAGGGCCTCCGTCAGGCCCTGGTCGAGGACGGGCCAGGCGGCGTCGTCGTAGAGCGACGCCGCCACGGCGATGTAGAGCTCGCCGACGCCGAGGTCGCCCCGGCGGGGGGCGGCGCTCTCGCCCAGCTGGTACGACGCCGGGATGCGCTCGGCCTCCAGCCGATCGACGAGGTCCAGGAGGGCGGTCTTGGGGTCGGCGCCCAGGGGGCAGCTGGCCCGGTTGGCGCAGTCGGCGAGGTAGGCGTCGAGCGTGCGCTCGAAGCCCTGGGCCTGGACGTGGGCGTCGACGACGGGCTCGACCCCCGGCGCGGTGACGCCGTCGAGGACCATGGCCCGCACCCGGTCCGGGTACATCCGCAGGTACTCCATCCCGATGGTCGTGCCGTAGCTGTAGCCCACGTAGGTGAGGGCCTCGTCGCCGAGGACGCCGCGCAGGGCGTCGAGGTCGCGGACGGTGGCCCGGGTGCCGACCACGTCGAGCAGGTCGCCGGCCTCCTCCTCGCACGCCGCCACCGCCTCGGCGGCCTCGGCCCGGATCGCCTCGACGTCGGCGTCGTCCTCGATGGTGGGATCGATCTCGGGCTCGAGCCACTGCTCGTCGGTGGTGCAGTCGATCCGGTTGCTGCCGCCCGTGCCCCGCGGGTCCCACGACACGATGTCGAAGCGCTGGTCGAGCCCGTCGGGCAGCGCGCGGCCGACGAAGGTCTGGACGAAGTCGACGCCCGAGGCCCCGGGCCCGCCCGGGTTCAGCAGGAGCGACCCGATGCGCTCGCCCTCCGCGGGGTGGCGGGTGACGGCGATCTCCAGGGTGTCGCCCTCCGGGTCGGCCCAGTCGCGAGGGACCGTGAGGGTGGCGCACTCGAAGGACCCGGCGCAGGGCTCCCACGAGGAGAGGGTGGCGAAGTCGGCCGGCTGGTCGGGGCCGATGTCCTCCCCGCTCGGCGCCGGTGCGTCACCGGCGGTCGTCGTCGTCGGACCGTCGGCCGTGTACGTGGTGCCGGTGGTGTCGGCGGACCCGTCCCGGGTGACCGCCGTGGGCTCGGGGTCGCTGCAGCCCACCGCCAGCAGGACGAGTGCGGTGGCGACGGCGACGCGGGCGGGAAGGCGGCGGAGCACGGCCGCCATGGTGGCAGGTGGGCTGCTCACCGCAGGGGCGGCTCGTCGTGGGCGGGGTCGAGGTGGGTGCCGGCGGCGACCTCGGTCCCGGCGGCGACGCGGCGGGCCGCCCCGATCAGCACCGGGTGCCGGGCGTTGGCCGCGCCGATCCGGGCCCGGGCGCCGATGCGGACGTCCTCGGCCACGACGGCCCGGGCCACGGTCGCGCCGCGCCCGATGCGCACGTCGTCGAACAGCACGCTGTGGCGCACCTCGGCGTCGCGCTCGACGACCGCTCCGGGGCCGACGATCGAGTCGACGACTGTCCCGCGCACGACGGCGCCGGGGCTGATCCACGACCCGTCGACGGTCGCGGTGCCCTCGATGCGCGCCGGCACCCGGGACACGGCCGGGCTGAGGATGGGCCAGGCCGGATCGTCCAGCCGGAACGGGGCGCGGGGGCGGAGCAGCTCCAGCTGGGCGTCGAGGTACGCCTGCGGGGTGCCCAGGTCGCGCCAGTGGCCCTCGTGGGCCCAGGCGTGGGTGTTCCCGCCGTCGATCACGGCGGGGACCAGCGTCTCGCCGTAGTCGCCCAGCGGCTCGCCGGCCCGGGCGAGCGCCGCCAGCGTGTCGAGCAGGACCCCGGTGTCGTAGGCGAACACCTCGGTGGCCGCGACGCGGTGGGGCGGCTCGTCGGGCTTGTCGATCAGCCCGGTGACCCGACCGCGAGCGTTGACGTCGACCAGCGCGTGGCGGGTCGGGTCCTGGTTCCGGGAGAGCTCGGTGGTGACGACCGTGAGGTCCGAGCCCCGGTCGCGGTGGGCGGTGACGACGGCGTCGAGGTCGATGGCGCAGAGGTGGTCGGCCGAGGCGACCAGGACCACGTCGGGGCCGGTCGCGTCGATCAACCGGGCCTGCCGGGCCAGGGCGTCGGCGTTGCCCTCGGCGAAGCCCTCGCCGTCGGCGCCCTGGTAGGGCGGCACCACCTGCAGACCGCCGCGGCTGCGATCGAGGTCCCACGGCCGGCCGTTGGCGAGGTGGTCGTTGAGGAGGTGGGGCTCGTACTGCTGGACGATCCACACGTCGGTGAGCCCGCTGTGGGCGGCGTTCGACAGCATCAGGTCGATCAGCCGGAAGGTGCCGCCGACGGGGAGGCTGGGCTTGGCCCGGCCGACGGTGAGCACGTCGAGCCGGGAGCCCTTGCCCCCGGCCAGGACGATCAGGAGGGCGCGGGTCATCGGCCCGCCCTGCCCGGACGGGGGGATCAGGAACTAGACCGTCCGGTCAAGGCACACGTAGCCTGCCGCCATGTACCAGTGGACGGACGAGCAGGAGATGGTGCGCGGGGCCGTGCGCCAGTTCATCGACAAGGAGATCCGTCCCCGGATCGACGAGTTCGAGCACGGCGACACGCCGCCGTACGACGTCCTGCGCAAGCTGTTCAAGGACTTCGGCATGGACGTGGCCGCCCGCGACCGCTTCGCCAAGGGCATCGAGTTCGAGAAGGCCGTCGAGGCTGCGGTGGCCGCGGGCGAGACCCCGCCCGAGAAGCCGGCGCGCGACGGCGACGGTGGCGCCTCGTCGCTGACCCTCATCCCCATCATCGAGCTGTGCCGGGTGTGCCCGGGCATGGTCACCGCCATGGGCGTGTCGATGGGCCTGACCTCGGCCGCCATCTCGTCCAAGGGCACCATCGCCCAGAAGGAGCGGTGGGTCCCCGATCTGCTGACGCTGGACAAGATCGGCGCCTGGGCCATCACCGAGCCCGGCTCCGGCTCCGATGCCTTCGGCTCGATGAAGGCGACCGCCCGCAAGGACGGCGACGAGTACGTCCTCAACGGCTCCAAGACGTTCATCACCAACGGCCCCTACGCCGACACGATCGTCTTCATCTGCAAGCTCGACGAGGGCAACGACCCCGCCGACCGCAAGATCCTCTCCTTCGTCCTCGACAAGGGGATGCCGGGGCTCGAGCAGTCCAAGCCGCTCCGCAAGATGGGCATGCACAGCTCACCCACCGGCGAGCTCTTCCTCGACGACGTGCGCGTCGGCCTCGACCGCCTGATCGGCGAGACCGAGGACGTCGCCTCCGGTGGTCGCGAGGGGGCCAAGGCCACCTTCATGCAGGAGCGCTCGGGCGTCGCGGCCATGGCCCTCGGCGTGATCGAGGAGTGCCTCGACCTGTCGGTCCAGTACGCCAAGGACCGGGTCCAGTTCGGCCAGCCCATCGGCGAGTTCCAGCTCATCCAGGACAAGCTGGCCCGGATGGAGGTCGCCCGCCTCAACGTGCAGAACCTGGTGTTCCGCACCATCGAGATGTCGGCCGGTGGCCACATGATGACCCTCGCCGAGGCCTCGGCCATGAAGCTCTACTCCGCCCGCGCCGCCACCGAGGTGGCCATGGAGGCGGTCCAGCTCTTCGGGGGCAACGGCTACATGAGCGAGTTCCGCGTCGAGCAGCTCGCCCGGGACGCGAAGGTCCTGCAGATCTACGCCGGCACGGACGAGATCCAGATCACCCACATCGCGAAGGACCTGCTCCGCCGCTGACGGTCAGGGCTCGTCGACGGACCAGCCGCGTCGACGCAGCTCGTCGGCC
>DASVEC010000624.1:0-5283 GCA_036380755.1 Iamia sp.
CATCTCCCGAACCTACCGTCCGCTGCCGGGGCGGGGCCCCGACGGCGGACGGCGCCCTCAGAGCGCGGCGACGATCTCGGCCATCAGCTCGCCCGCCTCGGTGGGGTTCTGGCCGACGCGGACGCCCGCCTTCTCGAGCGCCTCCATCTTGGCTGCGGCCGTGCCCTTGCCGCCCGAGACGATGGCGCCGGCGTGGCCCATCTTCTTGCCGGGGGGCGCGGTGACGCCGGCGACGTAGGCCGAGACCGGCTTCGACATCGACGAGGCGATGAACTCGGCGGCCTCCTCCTCGGCCGACCCGCCGATCTCGCCGATCATCATCACGGCCTTGGTGTCGGGGTCGGCCTCGAAGGCCTCCAGGCAATCGATGAACGACGTGCCGGGCACCGGGTCGCCGCCGATGCCGACGCAGGTGGTGACGCCGATGTCGGCCAGCTTCAGCTCGTACAGCGCCTGGTAGGTCAAGGTGCCCGAGCGGCTGACGATGCCGACCGGGCCGCCGGCCTTGGCGATCTCGCCGGCGGTGATGCCGATGTTGGCCTTGCCGGGGCTGATGAGGCCGGGGCAGTTGGGGCCGAGGATCCGGGTGCCGGGGAAGTCCCGCGTGACCTTGTTGAAGAACCAGGCCTCGTCCTGGGCGGGGACGCCCTCGGTGATGACGACGACCAGCTCCATGCCGGCCTCGGCCGCCTCCATCACGGCGGAGCGCACGCCGGCGGCGGGGATGAAGACGCACGACGCAGTGGCGCCGGTCTCGGCCTTGGCGTCGGCGACGGTGGCGAAGATCGGGATGCCGTCCACGTCGGTGCCGGCCTTCTTGGGGTTGGTGCCGGCCACGACCTGGGTGCCGTAGTCCCGGTTGCGGAGCCCGTAGAAGCGGCCCTGCGAGCCGGTGAGGCCCTGGTAGACGACCTTGGTGGTCTCGTCGACGAAGATGCTCACGTCTGCTCCTCAGCGGGCGAGCTCGACGGCGGCCTCGGCGGCCTCGAGCATCGTGGACTTGGACTGGACCTTGCCGCCGGTCTGCTCGGCGATGATCGTGCGGCCCTCCTCGGCGTTGGTGCCGTCGAGACGGATGACCATCGGGACCGTGATGTCGACCCGGCCGAGGGCCTGGACGATGCCGTTGGCCACCTCGTCGCCCTTGGTGATGCCGCCGAAGATGTTGATGAAGATGCTCTTGACGTTGGGGTCGCCGGTGATGACCTCGAGCGCCCCGGCCATCACGTCGGCGTTGGCGCCGCCGCCGATGTCGAGGAAGTTGGCCGGGCTGCCGCCGACCTGGTTGATGATGTCGACGGTGCTCATGGCCAGCCCGGCGCCGTTGGCGATGACGCCGACCGTGCCGTCGAGCCCGACGTACTGGAGGTCCTTGTCGTGGGCCGCCTGCTCGCGCTCGTCGCGCTCCTGGGTGGCCTCGTACTCGGCGTAGTCGTGGCGGAAGGCGGCGTTGCCGTCGAGGGTGACCTTGGCGTCGAGGGCGTGGACCTTGCCCTCGGGCGTGAGGATCAGCGGGTTGATCTCGACCAGGTCGGCGTCGCCGTCGACGTAGGCCCGGTACAGCTTGAGGAGGATGTCGACGGCACCGTCGTTGGCGTCGGGGTTCAGCTTGGCCTCGGCGACCCACGCCCGGGCCACGTCCTCGGTCAGCCCGTCGACGGGGTCGATCCAGATCTTGGCGATGGCATCCGGGTCGGTCTCGGCCACGGCCTCGATCTCGACGCCGCCCTGGGCGCTGAGCATCCCGAGGTGCTTCTTGGCCGACCGGTCGAGGGTGAAGGACGCGTAGTACTCCTCGGCGATGTCCGAGGCGTGCTCGATCCAGATGCGCTCGACCGTGTGGCCCTTGATGTCCATGCCGAGGATGTTCCCGGCGTGCTCGCGCACCTCGTCGGCGTTCCCGGCCAGCTTGATGCCGCCGGCCTTGCCCCGCCCACCGACCTGCACCTGCGCCTTGACCACCACGGGGTAGTCGGCGATGCGCTCGGCCACGGCCACGGCGTCGTCGACGGTGGTGGCGACGTCGCCGGGCGACACCGGGATGTCGAAGGAGGCGAAGAACTGCTTGCCTTGGTACTCGAACAGGTCCATGCGGGGGCGTCTCTCTCGCGGGGTGCAGGACGGATGCGCCTCGTTGGTTACCAGGTGGACCCGTCCGGCGCTAAGTCCGGCGGCCGCCGACTCGCCCCGGGCCGGACGGTCCTGGGATGCTGGGCCGATGCCGGTGGAGAGGTCACAGGGGCACGCCGGCCGGGCGCTGGCGGTGGCGGGCGTCGGTGTCGCCGTCGTGTTCCTCGTCCTCTACGGCGCGTCGGTGCTGGCCTCGCGCCAGAGCAGCCTCGACGTCCGCCTGGGCGACCCGACCTTCCAGGGTGGGAGCGCCGAGGAGCTGGCCGAGGAGATCGCCGACGACGGCCCGATCTTCTACGGCGACGTGTCCGACAGCGGGTCGGGCGACCACCGCGACATCATCCTCCAGCACCTGGGCGACGACCCCGAGGAGGGCTGGTACGCCTTCCGGGCCCAGCCCCCGGGCGAGGCGCGCGACTGCACCTGGCTCTGGCAGCCCGACGAGGAGCTGTTCCGCGCCGCCTGCGACGACGACCTCACCGCTCCGGCCGACGGCGAGGGACTGGAGAGCTTCCCGGTCGAGGTCGACGACGGGAAGCTCGACATCGACCTCAACTTCGACCTCCGCCCCACCACCACGACGGCCCCCCCGACCACCGCCGAGGAGTCCGGCAACGTCCCCGAGTCGACGACCACCGAGGGCTAGCTAGTCCTCGAAGAGCTCGCGGACCTGGGCTCGTTGGACCTTGCGGGTGCCGGACTGGGGCAGCTCGTCGACGATCTTGACCTGCGACGGGACCTTGTACGAGCTGAGCTGCTCCTTGGCCCAGGCCCGGATGTCGCCGGGGTCGACCGACGCCCCGGGCGACAGCCGCACGGCGGCGACGGGGATCTCGCCCAGCCGCTCGTCGGGCAGGCCCACGACGGCCGCCTCGGCCACCGCGTCGTGGCGCTCGAGGGCCTGTTCGACCTCGACGGCGTAGACGTTGTAGCCACCCCGCACGATGATGTCCTTGGCCCGGCCCTCGAACGTGAAGGCGCCGAGCGGTCCCCGCCGGACCAGGTCGCCGGTACGCAGCCAGCCGTCGTCGGTGAAGAGGGCCTCGGTCGCCTCGTCGGCCCCGCGGTAGCCCTTGAGCACGCCGGGGCCGCTCAACTGGAGCTCGCCGACCTGGCCGCGGGGCACCTCGGCGCCGTCCTCGTCGACGACCCGGGTCTTGTAGCCGGGCACGGGCAGGCCCAGCCGGCGCACGGCGTCGGGGACGCCGGGGAGGTTGATCTTGAGGGCGCCGGCGCCGCCGGTCTCGACCATGCCGTAGCCCTCGGCGAACATCGCCCGACCGATGTGGTGGCCGCCGGGCAGGGTGCCCATCGAGCCCATGCGGGTGAAGCGGTCGGCCAGGTCGGCGGGCATGGCGTCGGCCCCCGAGACCCACACCCGGATCGACGTGAGGTCGCGCTCCTCGGCCCCGGCGTCGAGGAGCATGCGGTACATGGCGGGGACGCCGACGTACACCGACGCCCGGCGCTGCTCGATCTCGTCGAGGATCCGGTCGGCGTCGAAGCGGGGCAGGAAGCGCACCGGCACGTGGGCGTAGGCCAGGCCCAGGGCCACGACGAAGCCCATGATGTGCGCCATCGGCAGGCTGAGCACGGCCTCCTGGTGACCCAACCCGCCCGGGATCAGGGCCATGCGGTTCATCTGCCCCACCAGGGCCCGGTGGGTCAGCTCCGCGCCCTTGGGCCGCCCGGTGGTGCCGGAGGTGTAGAAGACGGCGCCCACGCCGGTGGCATCGAGGTCCGGGGCCGCGTCCAGCCGGCGGCCACCGGTGGGGACGTCGGCGATCGACCGCAGCACGAGGGTGGCCCTGGCGTCGGCGACGATGTGGTCGATCTCGTCGGGGCGGAGGCGATCGTTGACCGGCGCCGGCAGCCCGCCGGCCCGGCTGACCGCGGCGCACAGCAGCAGCTGGTCGTAGCCATTGGGGGTGGCGACCACCACGATGCCGCCCGGCTCGATCTCGCCCTTCAGCCTCCCCGCCCAGCGGGCGACCTGGTCGGCGGCGTCGGCCAACGTGCGGACGTCGCCCCCCTCCTCGTCGACGAGCACCCGCCCGCCACCGGTGTCGGCCAGGCGGTCGAACACCGTCGCCAGCGTGAGGTCGTGGTCGAAGGCGAGACGGGCCTTGCGGGCCCGACCGAGACCGGGCATCACGGCGCGGCCTCGTCGGGGACGGCGTCCGGGTCCGGGCCGAGCAGGATCGGCTCCTCGCGCTCGTCGAGGGCGAGCAGGGTCAGGAAGGGCCCGACGTAGACGAAGACGAGGGCGGTGACGACCACGCCGGAGTCGTTGACCAGCCAGCCCAGCAGGCCCAGGCCCAGCGCCGCGACCACGCCGAGGCGGAGGACCGAGCCCCGCGGCAGCAACCGGCGCCAGCCCTTGGCCACCACGAGGACGTAGAGGCTGAACACGGCGACGATCGGCACCATCCAGGTCCAGATCGACTGGCGGAAGACCCGCAGGTTGGTGGCCCACTTGCGCGACACGGTGGTGGTGAAGCTGGAGCTGTCGTCGACGGCGTCGGCCACGAACCGGCCCAGGTGGGTGCGGGAGCTGGGCGGGCGCAGCAGGTCGATCCCGGTGGCCACCGCCAGCACCAGCACGGTGGCGGCCCCGGCGATGAGGACCGTGCGCCACGTCAGACGGCGACCGCTGAGGGCCAGGACGACGAGGCCGTAGACGGGCACGAGGCTCAAGATGCCCCCCACGTCGGCCCCCAACCAAGGTGCGCCGTCGACGACCACGACGAAGGCCAGGAGGGCGGCCGCCGCGGCCACGGCCGGGCGCGACGACGCCCGCCGAGCGCACAGGACGATGGCGGTGACGAGCGCCGAGGCGGCCAGCACGGCGTAGGCCGTGTTGCCGTAGCCGGTGAACCGGGCCGCGGTGTGGGGCGAGTAGCCGAGGATGCTGGACGTCTGGAGCCGGGCGCCGAGCGCCACGTCGGCGACGAGGAGCGCCACCGTCGCCGTGGTGATCACCGACAGCGAGGCCAGCGGGTGGCCGCGCGCCTTTCCCGCCAGCACGGCCACGACGACCGCGACCACCCACGTGAGCAGGTGCGTGCCCGCCCCCCACGTCATGGCCACCGGCACCATGCGGACCACGAAGGTGGCGAGCGGCCACGCCGCGAAGGTCAGGACGAGGATGCG
>DASVEC010000625.1:0-4120 GCA_036380755.1 Iamia sp.
GGCCTCGGGGTCGCGCCCGGCGTCGGCGGCGGCCTTGCGCACGGCGCCAATGGTCCACTCGGCGATGGAGGGGTCGGCCAGCTGGAGGATGAAGCCGTCGCCCACCTCGCCGGTGAGGGCCAGCGCCTTGGGCCCGTAGGCGGCGACCCACACCTCGCAGCGCGAGCGAGATGCCCAGGGCAGGCGCAGGGCCTGGTCCTTGTAGTCGACCGCCTCGCCGTTGCTCAGGCCCCGGATCACGCCGATGGACTCCCGCAACGTGGCCAGCGTGGTCGGCTTGCCGTTGGTGACCCGCACCGCGCTGTCGCCCCGGCCGATGCCGCACACGGTGCGGTTGCCGTACATCTCGTTGAGCGTGGCGAAGAGCGAGGCGGTCACGGTCCAGTCGCGGGTGGCCGGGTTGGTGACCATCGGGCCCACGACCACGTTCCGGGTGCGGTCGAGGATCTGGCTGTAGAGGACGAAGGGCTCCTGCCAGAGGATGTGGCTGTCGAAGGTCCACACGTGGGAGAAGCCGTAGCTCTCGGCCCGGACGGCCAGGTCGACGACGCGCGCCGAGGGCGGGGTGGTCTGGAGGACGACGCCGATGTCCATCTAGCGGTTCTCCGGGAAGCCCAGGTCGACCGACGAGGTCGCCGGGTCGGGCCAGCGGGAGGTGACGACCTTCGAGCGGGTGTAGAAGCTCACGCCCTCGGGGCCGTACATGTGGGTGTCGCCGAACAGCGAGGCCTTCCAGCCGCCGAAGCTGTAGTAGCTGACCGGCACCGGGATGGGGACGTTGATGCCGACCATCCCGACCTCGACCTCGTTCTGGAACCGCCGGGCGGCACCGCCGTCGCGGGTGAAGATGGCGGTGCCGTTGCCGTACGGGTTGCGGTTGATGAGGTCGAGACCCTCGTCGTAGGTGGCGACGCGGGTGACGCCCAGGACGGGGCCGAAGATCTCGTCGTCGTAGGCCTTCATGCCCGGCTTCACCTCGTCCAGCAGCGACGGGTTGAGGAAGAAGCCGTCAGCCGGCGCGCCCACCGTGCCGTCGACGACGACGGTGGCGCCCTCGTCGGCCGCGCCGCTGACGTAGCCCGCCACCCGATCACGGGCCTCGGCGCTGATCAGCGGGCCCATCTCGTTGTCCGGCTCGCTGCCGGGCCCGACCTTGATGGCCGGGATGCGCTCCTTGATCCGCTCGACCAGGGCGTCGGCGACCGAGTCGACGGCGAGCACGACCGAGATGGCCATGCAGCGCTCGCCGGCCGAGCCGTAGGCGGCACTGACGGCGGCGTCGGCGGCCATGTCGAGGTCGGCGTCGGGCAGCACCAGCATGTGGTTCTTGGCCCCACCGAGGGCCTGGACCCGCTTCCCGTTGGCCGTGCCCGTCTCGTAGATGTATTTGGCGATCGGCGTCGAGCCGACGAAGGACACGGCGGCCACGTCCGGGTGCGCGAGGAGGGCGTCGACGGCCTCCTTGTCCCCGTTGACCACGTTGAAGCAGCCGGCCGGCAGCCCCGCCTGGGCCAGCAGCTCGGCCACGAACAGCGGGGCCGACGGATCCTTCTCGCTCGGCTTGAGGACGAAGGTGTTCCCGCACGCCAGGGCGTTGGCGAACATCCACATGGGGACCATGCCCGGGAAGTTGAACGGGGTGATGCCGGCCACGACGCCGAGGGGCTGGCGGATCTGGTACACGTCGACGCCGGTCGCGGCCTGCTCGCTGTAGCCCCCCTTGAGCAGGGCGGGGATGCCACAGGCGAACTCGATGTTCTCCAGACCGCGGGCGACCTCGCCCAGGGCGTCGCTGAGCACCTTGCCGTGCTCGGCCGAGATGCGCGAGGCGATCTCCTTGCGGTTGGCGTCGACCAGGTCGCGCAGGCGGAACATCACCTCGGCCCGGCGGGACAGGCCCGTGTTCCGCCACTCGGGCAGGGCGGCCTTGGCCGTCGCCACCGCGGTGGCGACCTCGTCGGCCGAGGCCAGGGCGACCTCGGCCACCTGCTCGCCCCGGGCCGGGTCGTAGACGGGACCGGTGCGGCCCGAGGTGCCGGGGACGGCGGTGCCGCCGATCCAGTGGTCGATCTGCGTGAGCGTCATGCCAGCCTCCTCAGACCAGGTACTGGGACAGGCCGCGCTTCACGAACTGCCCGTGGCCCTTGCGGCCCTTGAAGGTGTCGTCCTCGATCACGACCATCCCGCGGGACAGGACCGTGTCGACCTTGCCGTCGGTGACGTAGCCCTCCCACGACGAGTGGTCGATGTTCATGTGGTGCTTGGCGTCGATGCCGATGTGGGTCTGGGTGTCGGGGTCCCACACGACGATGTCGGCGTCGGAGCCGGGGGCGATGATCCCCTTCTTCGGGTACATGCCGAACATGCGGGCGGGCGTGGTGCAGCAGGTCTCGACCCAGCGCTCGAGGGTGATCTTCCCGGTGGCCACACCTTGGTAGAGCAGCTCCATGCGGTGCTCGATGCCGCCCATGCCGTTGGGGATCTTGGAGAAGTCGCCCCGGCCCAGCTCCTTCTGCTCGTTGAAGCAGAAGGGGCAGTGGTCGGTGCTGACGATGGCGAGGTCGTTGGACCGCAGGCCCTTCCACAGGTCGGCGTGGTGGGGGTGGTCGTCGTGGGCCGAGCGGATGGGCGGCGAGCACACCCACTTGGCCCCCTCGAAGTCGGGCTTCGCCAGCGTCTCCTCGACGGTCATGTAGAGGTACTGCGGGCAGGTCTCGGCGAAGACGTTGCGCCCGGCATCACGGGCCTCGGCCACGTGCGCGAGCGCCTGGCTGGCCGACAGGTGGACGATGTAGAGCGGGACGTTGCCGGCCACGGCCGCCAGGACGATGGCCCGGTGGGTGGCCTCGCCCTCCAGCGCCGCGGGCCGGGTCCAGGCGTGGTGGACCGGGTCGGTCTCGCCCCGGGCCAGGGCCTGTTGGACCAGCACGTCGATGGCGATGCCGTTCTCGGCGTGCATCATGATCGTGGCGCCGACGTCGCCGGCGGTCTGCATGGCCCGGAGGATCTGGCCGTCGTCGCTGTAGAAGACGCCCGGGTAGGCCATGAACAGCTTGAAGCTGGTGACGCCCTCGTTCTCGGTGAGGTAGCGCAGCGCCTTGAGCGACTCGTCGTCGATGCCGCCCAGGATCTGGTGGAAGCCGTAGTCGACGGCGCAGTTGCCCTCGGCCTTGGCGTGCCACTCGGCCAGGCCGTCGATGACGTTGGCGCCGGTGGTCTGGACGGCGAAGTCGACGATGGTGGTGACGCCGCCCCACGCGGCGGCGATGGTGCCGGTCTCGAAGGTGTCGTTGGCGTTGGTGCCGCCGAAGGGCAGCTCCATGTGGGTGTGGACGTCGATGCCGCCCGGGATGACGAGCTTGCCGGCGGCGTCGATGACCTTGTCGGCGGTGGCCTCGGCGGCGGCGAAGAACCCCGGGGCACCGACGGCGGCGATCGTCTCGCCGTCGACGAGCACGTCGTTGGCGACGCGGCCGGTGGGGCTGACGACCGTGCCGTTCTTGATGAGGGTGGTCATCGGGCGACCAGCTCGTCGTAGGCATCTGGGCGACGGTCCCGGTAGAACTGCCAGCCGTCGCGGACCTCGCGGATCGTGGCCAGGTCGAGGTCGCGGACGATGAGCTCGGGCTTGTAGGGGTCGCCGACCTCGCCCACGAACTGGCCGCGGGGGTCGACGAAGTAGCTCTGGCCGTAGAAGTCGTCGTCGCCCAGCGGCTCGATTCCGGTGCGGTTGATGGCCCCGACGTAGTACATGTTCGCCACCGCCGCGGCCGGCTGCTCGAGCTTCCAGATGTACTCCGACAGGCCCCGGCTGGTGGCCGACGGGTTGAAGACGATCTCGGCCCCGTTGAGGCCCAGGGCCCGCCACCCCTCGGGGAAGTGGCGGTCGTAGCAGATGTAGACGCCGACCTTGCCGACGGCGGTCTCGAAGACGGGGTAACCGCCCGTGCCAGGGGTGAAGTAGAACTTCTCCCAGAACCCCTTCACCTGCGGGATGTGCTGCTTGCGGTACTTGCCGAGGTAGGTGCCGTCGGCGTCGATGACCGCGGCGGTGTTGAAGTAGAGGCCGTCCTGGACGATCTCGTACATCGGGAGCACCAGCACCATCCCGAGCTCCTTG
>DASVEC010000626.1:0-7984 GCA_036380755.1 Iamia sp.
GCACAGGCACGGCCCGGTGAAGCCGTTGGCGATGGCCACCAGGGCGGCCGGGCCGTTGGCCATCATCATGGGGACGAGCATCGGGCTGACCCGGCGGGGACCCTTCTCCGGGCCCCGCTCGGCGTGCAGCTTCACCTGCTCCTCGAGCGTGGTGAGGCCGCCGATGCCGGTGCCGGCCACGACGGCCACGCGCGCCGCGTCGAGACCGTCGGCCACGGCACCGGAGAGCCCGGCGTCGGCCAGGGCGTCGGCCGCGGCGATCAGCGCGAGGTGCCCGCTGCGGTCGATCCGCCGGGCCTCGCGAGCGCCGATGCGCCCCTCGACGTCGAGGTCGGCGACCTCGCAGGCGAAGCCGACCGGCAGGTTGGTGGCGTCGAACAGGGTGATCGGCGCCGCCGTCGCCTTGGCCGCGACGACGCCGGCCATGGTGGTGGCGAGGTCGTTGCCGGCGGGCGACACCACGCCCGTGCCGGTGACGGCGATCCGACGGCGGCCGGTCACGATGCGTTCGCGCTCACGGCGGCGAGGACCACGTCGGCGGCGTCGCCCACGGTCTTGACGTCCTCCAGCTTGTCCTCGGGCACCTCGACCTCGAAGTGGTCCTCGAGGGCCATGACCAGCTCGGTGAGGTCGAGGCTGTCGGCCTCCAGGTCCTCGGCCCAGGTGGCGTCCTCGGTGACGGTGGCCGGGTCGAGCTTGAGCAGCTCGACGGCGGTGTCGATGACGGTGGTGAGGACGGTGGCTCGATCCATCGGATCTCCTTGGTTGCGGTGGTGTACGAGTCGATGCATAGCGGCGCTATGCATAGCAGAGCTATTGATCAGTGACCCATGGCCATGCCGCCGTCGACGGGCAGCACCGCCCCGGTGACGTAGGCCGCGGCGTCGGACGCGAGGAAGGCTATTGCGGCGGCGACCTCGTCGGGGGTGGCCATGCGGCCGAGGGGGACGGTGGCGGCCAGCTCGTCGCGGCGAGCGTCGGCCAGGGCGTCGGTCATGGCCGTGGCCACGGGCCCGGGGGCCACGACGTTGGCGGTGATCGATCGGGGGGCCAGCTCGCGGGCCAGGGCCCGGGTGAGACCGATCAGACCGGCCTTGGAGGCGGCGTAGCTGGCCTGGCCGGCGGCCCCGGCGTAGGCGCCGACCGACGAGACGGTGACGATGCGGCCGAAGCGGGCCTTCATCATCCCCGGGACGACGGCCTTGAGGGTGCGGTAGGCGCCGTCGAGGTTGGCGTCGAGGACGGCCCGCCAGCGCTCGGGGGTGAGACGGACGAAGAGGCCGTCGTCGGTGATGCCGGCGTTGGCCACCACGATGGTGGGGGTGCCGAGGACCTCGGTGGCCGCGGCCACGCCGGCGGTGACCGAGTCGGCGTCGGTGACGTCGAGGGCCACGGCGACCGCCCGGCCGCCGGCGGCCTCGATCGAGGCCACGACCTCCTTGGCCGCCACCTCGCCGCCGCGGTAGCCCACGGCGACGGCGCGCCCGTCGGCGGCCAGGGCGCGGGCGGCGGCCGCCCCGATGGCTCCCGAGCCGCCGGTGACGAGGGCGACGCGCCGCTCCTCGGAGCTCATGACGCCCCGCCCCAGCGGAGGAGGATCGAGCCCCAGGTCATGCCGGCGCCGACGGCGGAGGCGAGGACGAGGTCGCCGTCCTGCAGCCGCCCGTCGTCGGCCGCCTCGGCGAGGGCCAGCGGCACCGACGCGGCCGAGGTGTTGCCGTGGCGGTCGAGGGTGAGCACGACCCGGTCGGCGTCGAGGCCCAGCCGCCCGGCCACGGCGTCGATGATCCGACGATTGGCCTGGTGGGGCACGTACCAGTCGACGTCGTCGACGGTGGCGCCGGCCCGGCGCAGCGCCTCGGCCCCGGAGTCGGACAGGCCCCGGGTGGCGGCCCGGAAGACCTCGGGGCCGTCCATGTGCAGCCACTGCCCGCCGTGCGGGACCTCGAGGTGGGGGACCAGGGCGGCGTCGCCGTCGAGCACGGAGGTGACCAGGCCCGGCCCGGTGGCGGTGTCGCCGTCCCCGGGCGTCTCCAGCACGAGGGCGCCGGCACCGTCGCCGAAGAGCACGGCCGTGCTGCGGTCGGTGGGGTCCACGAGGCTCGTCATCCGCTCGGACCCTACGACCAGGGCGACCCGGCTGGTGCCGGTGGCCACCGCCGGGAGGGCGAGGTGGAGGGCGGTGACGAAGCCGGCGCACGCGGCGTTGACGTCGCAGGCCGCGGCGCGGGTGCCCATCAGCCCGGCCACGTCGGCGGCCGTGGACGGGCACGACCGGTCCGGGGTGGTGGTGGCCACGACGAGGAGGTCGACCTCGTCGGGCCGGCGGCCGGCCCGGGCCAGGGCGGCGGTGCCGGCGTCGGCGGCGAGGGCCGCCGTCGTGTCGTCGGGCCCGGCGATGTGACGGGCCCGGATCCCGGTGCGGCTCGAGATCCAGTCGTCGCTGGTGTCGAGGACGGCGGCGAGATCGTCGTTGGTCACCGGCGGTCCGGGCACGGTCGCGCCCCAGCCGGTGAAGGCGACGGCGAGCCGCGTGGCGACGGCGGAGGGAGCGTGGGCGTGGACGAGACTCATGCCGCGTCGATGGCGTGGAGCCAGGCCACCGGCTGACCGGCCCGCACCCGCTCGCCCGGCAGGGCCAGCATCCCCATGAGGAAGCCCCCGAAGGCGCTCCGCACCGGGACCGATCGGCCCAGGCTCTCGACCGTGCCGACCGAGACGCCGGCGGTGACGACCTCGCCCTCGGCGGTGCACGTCTCGGGCGGCAGGGGCTGGAAGGTGCCGGCCTCGGGGGCGACGATCAGCCGGGTCGGGAGCCGCAGGTCGTCGCCCTCCTGGAACACGGAGCTGCTCATCGGTGGTCCGTCCCATCGTTCGAGATGCTGGGCCGGGAGGCCGTCGGCGGGCACCGATGAACGCCGTCGGCTCCACTCGCTGCGCTCGCTCCGCCGCCGGAGAGCCCGTTCTGTCGGGTTCGCTCGCTGCGCTCGCTCACTTGCCCACCCCCCACAGGGCGGGGAGCAGGGCCTCGACGTCGTCGGGGGTGGCCGCCGACAGCGGCTCGACGTCGTCGCGGCACCGCTTGGCCAGCGCCGTCAGGGTCGTGCCCGGGCCCAGCTCGACGATGCGACGGGCGCCCAGCTCGGCCAGGGTGTCGACCGTCTCGCGCCAGCGCACGGGCCGGACCAGGTGGGTCGCCAGCCGCTCGGACCAGCCGGTGCGGGCGAAGTGGGCGGTGGCGTCGTGGTTGGTGACGACGGGCGCCGTGAGCGGGGCGAAGGTGACGGCCTCGACGGCGGTGCCGAAGGCCACGGCGGCCGGCCCCATCAGCGGGGTGTGGAAGGCGCCGCCGACGGCCAGCGCCTTGATCTTGCGGACACCGGCCTCCTTGGCCGCCACCGTGGCCGCCTCGATCCCCGCGGGGGTGCCGCCGATGACGATCTGGCCGGGGGCGTTGTCGTTGGCGATCCAGGCCCCGTCGACCGCGGCGACGGTGTCACGGGCCTGCTCCGGGGTGGCGCCGAGCAGGGCGACGAGCCCACCGGGGGTGGCGTCGGCCGCGGCCTGCGTCACCGTCGCCCGCGTCGAGGCCAGGGCCAGCCCGTCGGCCGGGTCGACCGCGCCGGCGGCGACCAGCGCCGTGATCTGGCCCAGCGAGTGGCCGGCGAAGGCCACCGGGGTGCCGATGTAGCCCTGCGCCGCCTCCCAGACGATCAGCGAGGAGGCCAGCACGGCCAGCTGGGCGTCCTCGGTGCGGGAGAGGTCGGCGGCGGGGTCGAGCAGCAGGGGGGACAGTGCTCGCCCCGACGCCGCCTCGGCCCGCTCCACCGCGACCCACGCCGGGTGGTCCCGCCAGGCTCGGCCGAACCCCGCGACCTGGCTGCCCTGGCCGGGGAACGTCACGGCCACGCCGTCGGGCCCCTCCCGCTCGTCGGGTGCCGGTGGCGCCGGGGCGGCGGTGGGGGGACTCGGGGGAGTGGGCATCAGAGACTGGGACCGGCCCATGGCCCCAAGGGTTTCCTCCTACCCGTCGGTAACCTGCACTACTGACGGGTAACTGCTGGTCCGGGCCGGGATGTCACACCCCCGACACACCCGTGACATGCCGTAGCGAGTAACCAGTGACGGATGCCCAGCGTCGGACCCGAGGTGCCCGCTCACCCGGACCCGCTCGTCGCCCTGCTCCCGCATCGGCCGCCGTTCCGCTTCGTCGACGCCGTCGACACCTGCGAGCCGGGGGTCCGGGTCACCGCCCGCTGGCGGATCACCGGCGACGAGGCCTGGCTCGCCGGCCACTTCCCCGGCCGGCCCGTCGTGCCGGGGGTGCTGCTGACCGAGGCGCTGGCCCAGGCCGGGGCCATCGGCGTCCTGGCCGACGAGGCCCACGCCGGGCGGCTCCCGCTCCTCGGCGGGGTCGAGGACGCCCGCTTCCGGCGCATGGTCGGGCCCGGCGACGAGGTCGTGCTCGACGTCACCCTCGAGCGGCTGGGCCGGCGGGGCGGCTGGGGGGCGGGGCGGGCCACGGTCGACGGCGACGAGGCGGCGCGGGGCCGCATCCTCTTCGTCTTCGCGCCGGCGCCGCCGGGGTGAGGTCCCCGGCGCCCTCGCCGTAAGCCGGCGCCGGACGGCCGGTCAGGTCTCGCACACACCGAGACCTGGAGGTCCCACCATGAAGAAGCTCCTGATCGCCGCGTTGCTCCTGCTGGGGCTGCTGGGGACGGCCCCGGCCGGCGCCCAGACCGCCTACGCCCCGACGCCGCCGCCCGGTGGCACCGGGCCTCAGGCGGGCGAGATCGCCCTGGGCTCGTTCGTCGCCCCGGTCCGGAGCACCGGCCGCCACGGCGCCGCCGGCTCGTACAAGGCCAACCCGACCTGCGCGACCCAGTGCATCACCAGCGGCGTGGCCTACGGCCGAGGCCCCGGCGCCCGCCTCGTCGTCACCACCGACACGCCGGCCACCATCCGGATCATCGTCAGCCGGGACGGCTACTACCGGATGATCTCGTCCAACGCCGGCGCCACGTCGCTCTCGGCCGACTTCGACGACCTCGACGCCGACACCCACTACGACGGCTTCGTCAGCGC
The DNA here is from genome assembly GCA_036380755.1 of Iamia sp. Lineage (GTDB taxonomy): Bacteria > Actinomycetota > Acidimicrobiia > Acidimicrobiales > Iamiaceae > Iamia. The sequence continues at coordinate 5,086 of DASVEC010000626.1, forward strand.
CGTCGACGGCAACGGCAACATCGCCAACCGCAGCGGCTCGTTCCAGACCCTCGAGCGCAACGTCCACGTCGTGTTCAACGAGGCCGACATCCACGAGGCGCCCTACGGCGGCGACCCCTTCTACGGCCAGACCTGGTTCGAGGGCGAGAAGGGCGACTCCTACGCCACCGGCGACCTCGAGGACGGGACGGTCCACGTCGGCGCCCAGGCCCTCCACGAGGACGACACCGATCGGTACCTCTGGGTCGGGTACGAGCTGACCCAGGTCGACGACAGCGTCGACCTGTGCGAGGCCGAGGTCGATCCCGACGAGCCCGAGGTCGGCTATGGCAACTGCAGCTACTCGACCACGGCCTGGCTGGCCGACGGCGAGCTCGACCTCGACGACCGGCCGGACTGGGCGACCGACGTCAACGACTACTGGATCAGCGGGACGATGATCCTCCCCGGAGGCAACGCCCTCCCCGGTGGCTACGGCAGCCCGCTGAACTTCAGCATCCAGGCCGCCGTCCGCGTCACCTTCACCTGACCCCGAGACCCCTCCCCGCAACCGGTGATCAGATCGAACGGGAAACCGTCCGATCTGATCACCGGTTCGGGTTCTAGATGTGGACGAGGCGGAGGGAGTCGGTGGCGACGCCCTTGTAGTCGGGGGAGCCGGAGAGGACGGCGACGAGGTCGCCGGTGCGGACGTGGCCCTCGGTGCGGGCGATCTCGATCGCCTGGCTGACCTGGTGGCCGATGTCGAACGGGCCGGGCAGGGCCACCGGGGTGGCGCCCCAGGACAAGGTGAGCTGGCGGAGGGTGCGGGGGTCGGTCGAGAAGCCGAGGATCGGCACGCTGGGGCGGTAGCGGGCGATCGACCGCACGGTGAAGCCGGTGCGGGTGATGCAGAGGATCGACGTGGCCCCGCTCTCCGACGCCGCCTTCCAGGCCGCGTTCGTCATCGAGTTGGTGACGATGTCGTCGGGCGACACCCGCTGGGCGGCGTTGAGCTTCGACACCTTCGCCGCCCACATGTCGTAGTCGAACTCCTCGTCGGCCCGCTCGGCGATGCGGGCCATGGTGGCGACGGCGAGGGTGGGGTCGTGCCCGATGGCGGTCTCGCCCGAGAGCATCACCGCGCTGGATCCGTCGAACACGGCGTTGGCGATGTCGGAGGTCTCGGCGCGCGTGGGGGTGGGCGCCGACACCATCGACTCGAGCATCTGCGTGGCGGTGATCGCCGGCTTCCCGAGGGCGATGCAGCGGTGGATGATCATCTTCTGGAGGTGGGGCAGCTCCTCCAGCGGCATCTCGGCGCCGAGGTCGCCGCGGGCGACCATCACCGCCCCGGCGGCCTCGATGATGCCGTCGAGGTTCTCGACCGCGGCCCGGGTCTCGACCTTGGCGATGACCATGGGCCCGGCCGGGTGGGGCTCGGTGCCGACCCGGCGGATGTCGTGGGCCGAGCGCACGAACGACACCGCCACCATGTCGACGCCCTCGGTGACGAAGGCGTCGAGGAGGCGGAGGTCGTGCGGCGTCGGCGTGGGCACGCGCAGCCGCTCGGAGGGGATGTGGACGCCGGGGCGGCCCTGCAGCCGGCCGCCGTGCTGGACGCGGGCGACGAGGGAGTCCGCCGTGGAGTCGACGACCTCGACCACGACACCGCCGTCGCCGAAGACCAGCTTGTCGCCGCCGTGGATGTCCTGGAGCAGCCCGGCGTAGTCGACGTGGATCCGCTCGGCGTCGCTGGGCTCGTCGCCGGGGGTGAGGACGACGGTGGCGTCGGTGGTGAGGTGCACCCCGCCCTCGGGGAAGGAACCCGCCCGCACCTTGGGCCCGGGGAGGTCGGCGAGGATGCCCAGCGGGCGCCCGATGGACTCCTCGACCCGGCGCAGCCGCCGGTAGCGCTCGATGGCGTCGTCCAGGGTCCCGTGGGACAGGTTGATGCGGACCACGTCGACCCCGGCCTCGACCATGTCCTTGAGGACGGCCTCGGATTCCGAGGCCGGACCCATCGTGGCGATGATCTTCGTACGCCGGCTCACCGAGCCAGTATGACGGCCACCACCCCCGGTGACGACGGACCTTTCACCAGTTCGCGCACCGTTCGCCACAATTTCAGGGGTCGTAGGAGCAGACGAGGCCGGTGCGGGTGCTGCGGCGGAGGTGGTCGCCGAGCAGGGGGTCGACGGTGTCGACGCGGTCGATCACCCGGCGGATGGCCTTCTGGACCGAGGTGCGGGCCCGCTCGGGCAGGTCGTCGAACGAGCGCACCCGCCCGCCGAGGCCCAGCGACGTGGCGAGGTGCTGGGCGATGGCGTCGAGCTCCTCCCGCCGGGCCGCGGCGCGGGCGGTGTCGCCGGCCGCCTCGGCCGTGTCGATGTCGGCCCGCAGGTCGTCGACCCGGCGCCGGAGCTCGCCGAGGGCCCGGCCGTCGAGGACGTCCTGGCGCCCGCCCGGCCCCTCGGCATCCATGGCCAGCCGGAGCACCGGCACCTCCCGGCCCGGGTGATGGACGAGCACGGCGAGGTACTGGCAGCCGACCAGGTCGGGCAGGCCGACCCGCTCGTCGCCGACGCCGATCTCCCAGCCGCCGCCCTCGACCCGTGTCAGGGTCGGCAGGGGCGACCACAGCGTGGGCGGAGCGGCGGCGGTCCAGCGCTCGGCCAGCCCGTCGAGCCCGGCCGTCCGGGCGCCGCCGACCGCGGCCCGCAGCTCCCGGCGGGCGCCGGATCCGTCGCCGGCGGCGAGGAGGGCGCGGGCCAGGTCCGACCGGGCCAGGAGCTGCGCCGGGCGGTTCCCGAGGCGCTCACAGGCGTCGACCGCGGCGCGGAGGTGGGCCACGGCGTCGTCGGTCCGGCCGAGGACGAGGGCGGTCGTGCCGAGGGAGCGGTGGACCGACCCGAAGCAG
>DASVEC010000627.1:0-11285 GCA_036380755.1 Iamia sp.
CTTCCGGGGCGTGCCCTTCCTCCTCAAGGACCTCCACGCCCACATGGAGGGCCGCCCGCTGTCCAACGGCAACGCCGCCCTGCGGGCCGAGACGCCGCCGTCGCCCCGCTCGACGACCCTCGTCCAACGGCACCAGGCCGCCGGCTTCGTCATCGCCGGGCGGACCAACAGCCCCGAGCTGGGGAGCGTCCCCACCACCGAGCCGGTGGCCTGGGGCCCGACCCGCAACCCGTGGGACCCGAGCCGCACGCCCGGCGGGTCGAGCGGTGGGGCCGGCGCCGCGGTGGCGAGCGGGATGGTGCCGATCGCCCACGCCTCCGACGGGGGCGGGAGCATCCGCATCCCGGCGTCGTGCTGCGGGCTGGTCGGTCTCAAGCCCAGCCAGGGGCGCATCACCGTCGGGCCGTACCGCGACGAGAGCAACCTCGGCGTCGAGCACTGCGTGAGCCGCACCGTCCGCGACACCGCCGCCCTGCTCGACGCCACCCACGGGTCGGGGGTGGGCGACACCGTGATCGCTCCGCCGCCCGTCCGGCCCTACGTCGACGAGGTCGGGGCCGAGGTGGGGCCGCTGCGCATCGGCCTGCTCGACCACAACCCCCAGGGCACGACGGTGGTCGAGGACGAGTGCGCCGAGGCGGCCCGCTCCGCCGGTGCCCTGCTCGAATCGCTGGGTCACCACGTCGAGGCCGCCTTCCCCGAGGCCCTGGCCGACCCGACCGTCAGCGCCCAGTTCCTCGCCCTGTGGGCCACGGCCATGGCCATGGGCGTCGCCGGGATGGAGACCCAGCTCGGCCGGCCCCTCACCGAGGACGAGGTCGAGCCGGTCAACTGGGTCCAGGCCGAGTACGCCAAGAAGCTCCACGCCACCGATCTGGCCTCGGCGCTCTCCGCCTCGGTCGCCTTCCGCCGCCGGGCCCAGCAGTGGTGGGCCGACGGGTGGGACCTCCTCCTCACCCCGACCCTCGGCGAGGTGCCCGTCCCCCTCGGGACGATGGCCAACGTCCCCGACAACCCGCTCCACCCGCTGGCCCGCGCCGCGTCGTTCGTCCCCTTCACGCCGGCCTGGAACATGACCGGCCAGCCGGCCATCAGCCTCCCGCTCCACCGCACCGCCGCCGGCGTTCCCGTCGGCGTCCAGCTCGTCGCCGCCTACGGCCGCGAGGACCTCCTCATCCGGGTCGCCGCCCAGCTCGAGGCCGCTGCCCCCTGGGCCCACCTCCACCCCCCGGTCTCGTAGTTCCCGAACTTTGAGCGCCTGGCATCGAATACCGATGTCAGGCGCTCAAAGCTCAGCTCTCACCGCCAGGCCGGGGTAGTCGAGGATCAGGCCGTTGCGGTCGTAGGTCAGGTCGAAGTCGGCGTCGAAGCGCGGGCACACGTAGTGGGCGACGACGTGGTCGCCGTAGTCGGGGCGCCGGACGTAGTCCTGCTCCAGTCGCTCGACCGCGAGGTCGAGGGCCCGGACGTAGGCCGCCGAGCTCGACCCGGCCGCGCCGACGGCGAGGTCCAGACGGCGCAGCGGCAGGGCGTTGGTGCAGGCCGACGACTCCAGGTCGACGTCGAGGCAGCCGGCCAGGTCGACCCGGTCGATGCCATCGACGGCCCACGCCCCGGCGCCGTCCCCCTCGATCAGCACCGTCCCCTCGCCGTGGGGCCACCAGGCGCGCAGCTCGGCCCGCCGGGTGCACCACCGCTCGTCGACCTCGATCCGGTAGCCAACGGCGAAGGCCTCGCCGTCCTCGACGGCGGTGGTGTGGCCGTCGAGCACGAGCCCGCCGGGGCGATCGTGGACGGTCAGGACCTCGTAGCCGTCGCGGGCGTCGAGGTGACGCCAGGCGGCGAGGGCTGGGAACGGGTCGAGGTCGAGGTGCACCTCACCCATCCAAGCGGAGGTGGACGGCGAGGAACGCGAGGATCCTGTCGAACTCGGCGCTGCCGGGCCCGAGGCCGACGGTGTGGTCCTCGCCCTCGCTGATGGCGAGGTCGCAGGTCCCGCCGGCGGAGCGGACGGCGTCGCAGGTCGCGGCGGCGTAGGTCCACGGGCGGCCGCTGGCGGTGTCGGTCTCGAAGTGGTGGAGCAGCACCGGCGCGTCGTCGGCCTCGAGCGAGGCCGCCCCCAGCACCGGGGTCAGGTAGGCCCCGGTGGAGAAGGCCGCCGTCACCTGGGACGACAGGTCGGCGTCGGCGTCGCCGGGGGTCATGTCCTCCAGCAGGGCCAGGCCCAGGGCGATCTCGCCGCCGGCCGACGCGCCGAGGGCGGCGATCCGCTCGGGATCGATCCCCAGCGAGCGGGCGCGGGCCCGGAGCCAGCGGACCGCCTCCATGGCGTCGTCGATGGCGGCGAACGCCGCCGTCCGGTGGGCGGTGACCGAGTCGCCGGCATCGGGGTCGACCCGGTAGTCGATGGTCGCCACCACGAACCCCCGCCGGGCGTAGGCCACGGCGTCGTCCTCGTGCCCGGTCCGGGAGCCGGCGGCGAACCCGCCCCCGTGGACCAGCACCAGCGTGGGGCGCCCGGTGGCGTCGTCGTCCCGGCTCGGCGGCGGGAGGAAGAGGTCGAGGAGCAGGTCGACCGGCTGGCCGTCGACGCCGGGGGCGGTGCCGTAGCGCAGGGCCTCCCGGTGCTCGACCTTGCTCGCCGGCAGGCGGATCCGGCGGTAGTCGTGGGCGTCGGCCACCACGGGTGCCCGGACCAGGACCTGGACGGCGTAGAGGTGACCGTCGGGGCAGTCGACGCTGGCCGTCTCGGTGTGGTCCCACTGGTCGTCGACGAGGGCGGCGTCGCCCTGCCACCCCGCCCGCACCTCGTCGAGGGTCTGCCCCCGTCCCACCAGCTCGCTCACCTCGGCCCAGGTCTCCTGGTGATACGCGGCAGGGTCCGGCTCCAGCCCGTCGGCGCCCTCCTCGCACAGCGTCTCGGCCCGGTCCGCCGCCGTCGCCGCCAAGGTCTCGGCGCCGGGCAGGTCGGGCCCGATCGGGGCGACGACGGGCCGGTCGACGGCCTGCGCCGACGAGCACGCGGCCAGGAGGAGCAGTGCGCCCGCGAGGGGCCTCGAGAACATCCTCCGCGGTGCCACCGGCCGGAAAGGTAGTCAGCGGCGGCGGATCAGCCCTGCTCGCGGGAGCGGAGCGCGGCCTGGCGGTAGGCGAGCAGCATCACCTCGGGGTCGCTCCAGGTGACCTCCTTGGGCACCATGGCGTTGGCCAGGGCGGCGCAGGCGGACTTGGTCGAGGCCAGGGCGAGCGGGTCCATCGAGAGCAGGCGGGCGACGAGCGCACGGGTCGCGGCGGGGAGATCGTCGTCGGGGTGCACCTGGTTGACGAAGCCCCACCGCTCGGCCTGGACGCTGGTGAACCGCTCGCAGGCCATGACCAGCTCCTTGGTCCGCGCCGGTCCGAGGTCGCGCATCAGGCGGGGGAGGGCCTGCCAGGTCAGGGGCAGGTCGAGCTCGACCTCGGGGATCGAGAACCAGGCCGACTCGGCCGCCAGGCGCAGGTCGCAGCAGCTGAGCAGCACCACGCCGCCCCCGATGGCCAGGCCGTTGGCCACGCCGATGGTGACCTGGGGCAGCCGGTCGATCATCTCGCACGTCCGCCCGCCGAGGTGGGCCCGCGCCCGCCGGTCGATGTCGTTGACCGGGCGGCTCTCCCGCCGTGAGCCCAGCTCGGCGCCGGCCGAGAAGGCCCGGCCCTCGCCGATGAGGACGACCACCCGCGCCGCGTGGTCGACCTCGAGGGCGGCGAGCGCCGCCTGGAGCTCGTCGTGGAGGGCGATGTCGAGGGCGTTGAGCTTCTCGGGCCGGTCGAGCGTGAGCGTCACCAGCCCGTCGAGCTCCTCGTCACGATCGATGCGCACCCGGGTCATCCCGGGAGGCTGCCACGTCAGCGCTTGTAGACGCGGACCCAGTCGACCTGGAGATCGGCGGTGCCCCCGGGCGGGTTGTAGCCCCGGGCCACGGTGGCGGCGTCGACGAGGGGTGCCCCGACCCACGCCGAGAGGGTGATCTTGTGGGCCCGGTCGGGACCGAACGGCGTCGGGAAGGGGCCGTTGTCGTTGGTCCACGAGCCCTGGTGGACGAGCACCTTGGTGCCGTTGGGGTTGACGGCCCAGGCGCCGGCTCGGTCGAACAGCGCCACCAGCACGTCGTCCAGGTAGAAGCGGATCTGGGTGCTCGTCGGGTCACCGGCGATCGTGGGCTCCCACTCGACGGCGTAGGTGTGCCACTGGGTCACGTCGTAGCCGTTGACGGCCACGTTCTGCATGCACTTCGGGTTGCACGTGTAGTTGAAGTGGATCGCCGGCTTGTAGCGGCTGATGTTGGGCTCCGAGGTCTTCCCGATGTACTCGAAGACGTCGAGCTCGGAGGCCTTGGTCTTGTCGTAGCCGGAGCCGCCGTTGGCGTGGGTCCAGAACCCGCCCCAGAGGTAGTTGCCCTTGGCCGTCCAGCGGGCCCGGGCCTCGAACCGGCCCTGGGCCTGCTCGAACTTGCCCCACGTGTTCATGCCGGCGCCGCTCTGGGCCTGGCCGCCGTAGCAGGCGCCGTTGGCCTTGCGGGTCCGCATGACGAGGATCCCGCTGCTCACCGAGACGTTCGACGCCTTGGGGCAGGTGCTCGCCTTGGGCGACTCGACGCTGCCCCACGGGCTGCCCTCGTCGTAGACGTTCCACTTCCGGGTGTCGACCGCGTAGCCGTCGAACTCGTCGGACCAGCTGAGGTTCCAGTCGTCGGGACCGGTCGGCTGGGTCGTCGGCGTCGGCACGGTGGTGGGCGGCGGGGTGCCGGGCTTGATCTCGAGCCGGGGCGCCGTGCTGGCCGTCTCCGCCCCCTCGACCGAGGTGATCTCGAGCTCGTAGGGGCTGGACGTCGTGATGGCCAGGTAGGCCCGACCCCGGCTCACCGTCACCCCGGCGAGGGCGATGCGCTGGCGGGTGCCGGCGGTGGTCGACGCCAGCGAGCCGACCTGGTTGCCGAGGGCGGGCTGGGTCGCGAAGGTCGTGTTGCTCGTGAACGAGCCCACGTTGTGGACCGAGAGGGCGAAGCCGCTCTGGCGGGGCGAGAGGCCGAGGGTGGCTGACAGCGAGGTGGTGTCGGCCGCGGCGACGGGGAACGAGATGAAGCCGATCTTGAGCTTGCCCTGGCTGTCCATCACCCGGAGGACGACGTCGTTGCCCCGGGTCGACGTGGGCTGGGCCGAGACGGTGAAGGTGTCGATGTCGGCCGTGCTGACCTTGGTGTTCGCCGGCGGCGGGGGCGGTGGCGGGGTCGGGTCGCAGGCGACGAGCCCGGTCCCGGCGAGCGCCAGCCCGACGAGCAGGGCGACGATCTGGCGACGGTTGGTGGTGACGACGGACAACGAACGACTCCTGGATCCCCACGGAGCCCATCCCGGCCCCGACCGGACCCCTGTCGGCACGCGCAGTGGTCATGTGAGCGCGATCCCGTCACTTTCCGCGAGGCCCGTCCCTACCGCGCGGGCCGAGAACCGCGGTCAGGCCTCGGCGAGGGCCTCGACGTGGACCACCGGCTCGCCCACCTCGTCCGAGGCGGCCAGGTCGACGGTGGCCCGGATCCGCCACCCGTGCTCGCCGTCGGGGTCGGCCAGCAGCTGCTGGACCTCCCAGCGGTCGGCGTGCTCGTCGACGATCAGCATCCGGGTGCTGCGGGCGTCGCCGTCGATCCCGATCGACCCGTACGAGGCGAAGTAGGGCTGGGCGGCCTGGTGCCAGCGGTCGGCGGTCCAGCCGTCGTCGCCGTCGAGCTCGCCCAGCGCCGTCCACCGCTGCTGGGCCAGGAGCTCGACCCGGCGGAACAGGGCGTTGCGGACCAGGACGGTGAAGGCCCGGCGGTTCCGGGTGACCGGCGGCGGCTCGGTGGGCGTGGGGGGCACGCCCTCGGCCAGCTCCACCGGGTGCATCAGCGACTCCCACTCGTCGAGCAGGCTCGAGTCGGTCTGGCGCACGACCTCGCCCAGCCACTCGGTGATGTCGATCAGGTCGTCGGTCTTGTCGTCCTCGGGGATGGTCTTGATCAGGGCCTTGTACGCATCGGTGAGGTAGCGGAGCACCATGCCCTCGCTCCGGGCGAGGCCGTGGTGGCGGACGTAATCGCCGAAGCCCATGGCCCGCTCGAACATCTCCCGCACGACGGCCTTGGGACGCAGCGGGGTGTCGGCCACCCAGGGATGGCTCTCGCGGTAGACGCCGAACATCGGCACCAGCAGCTCGGCCAGCGGCTGGGGGTGGGTGATCGTGTCGAGCTCGGCCATCCGCTGCTCGTACTCGAGGCCCTCGGCCTTCATCCGGGTCATGGCCGCGTCCCTGGCCGCCTTGCGCTGGGCGGTGATGACCGGGCGGGGATCCTCCAGGACCGACTCGATCACGCTGACGACGTCGAGGGCGTGGTCCTCGGACTCGGGGTCGAGCAGCTCGAGGGCGGCGAGGGCGAACGGCGCCAGTGGCTGGTCGAGGGCGAAGTTGGGCTGGAGCTCGACGGTGACCCGCACCGTGCGGCCCTTCTCGTCGGGCTCGGGCAGCTCCTCGACCACCCCGCCCTCGATGAGCGACGCCTCGATCTCGGCGGCGCGGGCCCGGTGCAGCTCCTTCTCCGCCTCCGGCTCGTAGCTGGTGTCGATGAGGCGCTGCAGGGCGGCGCGGCCGTCGCCGGGCCGGTCGAGCACGTTGATCAGCATCGAGTGGGTGACCTTGAGGTGCGAGGTCAGCGGCTCGGGTTCGGCCGCCACCAGCCGGGCGAAGGTCGCCTCGCCCCAGCTGACCATCCCCTCCGGCGGCTTCTTCCGCACGATCTTGCGGCGCTTCTTGGGGTCGTCGCCGGCCTTGGCCTCCATCCGGGCGTTCTCGATGGCGTGCTCGGGGGCCATCACCACGACTCGGCCCATGGTGTCGAACCCGGCCCGCCCGGCCCGCCCGCCCACCTGGTGGAACTCGCGGGCGCTGAGAAGACGGGTCTGCACGCCGTCGTACTTCGACAGCGACGTCATCAGCACGGTGCGGATGGGGACGTTGATCCCGACCCCGAGGGTGTCCGTGCCGCAGATCACCTTGAGCAGCCCGGTCTGGGCCAGCCGCTCCACCAGGCGCCGGTACTTGGGCAGCATCCCGGCGTGGTGCACGCCGATGCCGTTGCGCACGAAGCGGCTGAGCGTGCGGCCGAACCCGGCGGCGAAGCGGAAGTCGCCGATGGCCTCGGCGATGGCATCCTTCTCCTCGCGGCTGGCCAGCTTGAGGCTCATCAGCGCCTGGGCCCGCTCGGCCGCCCCGGCCTGGGTCGGGTGGACGATGTAGACGGGAGCGGCGTCGGTGTGGAGCAGCTCCTCGATCGTCTCGACGATGGGCGCCAGGCGGAACTCGTGGACGAGGGGGATCGGGCGGTCGGCCGAGCGGACGACGGCGACGGGGCGCTGGGTGCGGGCCTCCAGGTCGTCGACGAAGCGGGTGACGTCGCCGAGCGTGGCCGACATGAGGACATGCTGGGTGTCGGTGAGCTCGAGCAGGGGCACCTGCCAGGCCCAGCCCCGCTCGGGGTCGGCGATGTAGTGGAACTCGTCCATCACGACCTGGCCGATGGGCGCGGCGGCTCCGTACCGCAGGGCCATGTTGGCCACGATCTCGGCCGTGCAGCAGATGATCGGTGCATCGGCGTTCACCGCCGCATCGCCGGTCATCATCCCGACCCGGTCGGCGCCGAACGTCGCCGTCAGGTCGAAGAACTTCTCCGACACGAGGGCCTTGATCGGCGCCGTGTAGAAGGTGCGCCGCCCGTCGGCCAGGGCGGCGAGGTGGGCGGCGGTGGCGATCAGGCTCTTGCCCGAGCCGGTGGGCGTGTTGACGATGACGTGGGCCCCGGTCGCCACCTCGAGCAGCGCCTCCTCCTGGGCCGGGTAGAGGGTCAGGCCCCGGTCCTCGACCCACCCCATGAAGACGTCGACGACGGCGTCCTCGTCGCCGCCGGCCGGGATGCGGTCGCCCAGGCTCTCGCTCACGCTGATTGCCGCATGCGGGCCTCGTCGGTGAGTCGCTCGGCCACGGCGTCGGCGAAGCCGGCGATGCCCGTCGTGACCGACCGCCGGGTCCGGCTGATGCTGTGGAGGATGGGGCCCTTGCCCTCGGGCACCAGGATCCGGAGGCCCTCGTAGCCGGCGACCACCCCCACGACGTCCTCCCACGGGACGAAGCGGTTGCGGGTGAAGCCCACGACGGTGAGCCCGTCGGCGTCGACGTCGAGCCGCATCACCGCGGCGCGGGCGTAGAGCCAGCAGCCGAGGATCCCGCCGGCGCCCAACGAGGCGGCCAGCCCCGGCTCGTCGAGCGCGCTGATGGCGAGCGTGCACAGGACGAGGGGCCAGAGGATGGCCATGGCCGCGCAGATGACGGTCTGGCCGCTGCTGCGGAACGTGCGCCCCTCGACGTCGCCGACGTCGGCGGCGGTGACGGGGAGAGAGGCGGGGGTGCGTCGGGGCCGGCGGGGCCCGCCGTCAGACGACCCGGAGCGTGACGTCGATGTTGCCACGGGTGGCGTTCGAGTAGGGGCAGACCTCGTGGGCCCGGGCGACCAGGGTCTCGGCCGCGCTGCGGTCGAGGTTGGGGAGGCTGACGTCGAGCTCGACCTCGAGCCCGAAGCCACCGGAGTCGATCGTGCCGATGCCGACGCTGGCCGACACCTCGCTGCCCTCGACGCTGGCCGTGTCCTTGCCGGCCGAGAACTTCAGGGCCGAGTGGAAGCAGGCGGCGTAGCCGGCGGCGAAGAGCTGCTCGGGGTTGGTCGCGCCACCGGCGCCGCCCATCTCCTTGGGGATGCGGACGTCCACGTCGAGGATCCCGTCGTCGCTCGTGGTGTGGCCGTTTCGTCCGTCGCCGGTGGCGGTCGCAGTGGCGGTGTACAGGACCTGCATCGGGGGTCTCCTCGTCCTCGGGACCCCCCATCCTGCCGGTTCGGGCCAAGGTGCGGGCCAAACCCGCCGCCCGGCGGGGGTGGGCGTCCGTAGGGTCGAGCGGTGCGCGACGTCGACGATCTCGGTGCCCGGCTGGTCCAGCTGGTGATCGCCCTGGTCGTCATGGGCCTCGCCCTGGCCCTGATCGTGCAGGCCGACCTGGGCCTCGACCCGTGGAACGTCTTCCACCAGGGCCTGTCCGAGCGCACCGGCATCGGGCTGGGCTGGGTCGTGATCCTGGCCAGCGGCGTGATCCTGCTGCTGTGGATCCCGTTGCGCCAGCGACCGGGCATCGGCACGGTCCTCAACGCCATCCTCGTGGGGCTGTTCATCGAGGTCGGGGTGGCCGTGCTGCCGTCGCCGTCGGGCCTCGCCGCCCGGGTGGCGTTCCTGGTCGTCGGGATCGTGATCAACGGCATCACCATCGGGATGTACATCGGGGCCGGGCTGGGGCCGGGCCCCCGGGACGGGGTGATGACCGGCCTGGCCGCCCGGGGCCACTCGGTGCGGGTCGTGCGCACGGGCATCGAGCTCACCGCCCTGGCGACCGGCGTCCTCCTGGGCGGGTCGGTGGGCATCGGCACGGTCGTCTTCGCCCTCACCGTCGGGCCGATCGTGCACGTCACCCTGCCCCGCTTCGACCGCACCGCGAGAGGATCGTCGCCATGGACCCGACAGTCGCCCGCCGCCTCTGGACCCTCTACGAGCCGATCCATGCCGTGACCTACTTCGCCCCGGCGGTGACCGAGGCGTGGGAGGGGGCGGGGGTGCGGGGGTTCTGGCGGGGCTACTTCGCCGGCCGGGCGGCGCCGTTGGCGCCGTGCCCGCCCGAGGTCGTCGAGGCGACGTTCTTCGGCTTCGCCCCCGAGATGGTGGCCCGGGCCATCCCGTCGGTGTGGTCGCTGGTGGCGCCGGGGGACGCCCTCCGGGTGCGGGTCGACGGGGCCGTGGCCGCGCTCGACGCCGCCCTGGGGCCGGTCACCGCCGGCGAGGAGGAGGCCGCCGGGCTGCTGCGGGCCGCGGCCGAGGCGGCGCCCGGCGCGGGGCGTGCCCTCGCCGCCGCCAACGCCGTCGTGCCCTGGCCCTCCGGCGTGCGAGCGGAGCTGTGGCACGCCGCCACGCGGCTGCGCGAGCACCGCGGCGACGGCCACGTGGCCGCCTGCGTCGCCGCCGGCCTCACCGGGCTGGAGGCCAACGTCCTCGCCGTCGCCGCCGGGCCGCTCTCCGCCGAGCGCCTCCAGCAGGTGCGGGGCTGGACCGAGGAGGAGTGGGCCGGCGCCCTCGCTGCCCTGGTCGACCGTGGCCTGGTCGACGCCGTCGGCGCCGTCACCGCGGCCGGCTCGGCCCTGCGGGCGTCGGTCGAGGAGGCCACCGATCGGGCCGCCCTCCGGCCGTGGGCCGCCCTCGGCCCCGAGGACGTCGCCCGTCTCGACGCCCTCCTCGCCCCCGTCGTCACCCGCCTCCTCGCCACCGACGTCATCCCCGACCCCAACCCCATCGGCGTCCCCCGCCCCACCTGACCCCCTACTCTCGGGCCGTGCTCGGCCTGGCCAACCGCATCCAGCCCTACGCCTGGGGACCCGTCGACGGGCTCGTCCCGCTCGTGGGCACGACCCCGACCGGGCACGAGGAGGCCGAGCTGTGGGTCGGCGCCCACCCGGCGGCCCCGTCCACCACCGCCGACGGGGCCACCCTCGACGCGGCCCTCACCGCCGACCCCGCCACCCTCCTCGGACCCGAGCTCGTCGACCGCTTCGGTCCCCGCCTCCCGTTCCTGCTGAAGGTGCTGGCCATCGGCGCCCCGCTCAGCATCCAGCTCCACCCCGACCCCGACCAGGCCGCCGCCGGGTACGCCGACGAGGAGGCCATCGGCCGCCCGGCCGATGCCCCCGACCGCACCTACAAGGACCCCTACGCCAAGCCCGAGATCCTCGTCGCCCTGATGCCGACCTGGGTCCTCGTCGGGTTCCGCCGGGGATCCGACGCTGCCGCCCGCATCCGCACGCTCGGACCCGAGGCCCAGCCGCTCGCCGACATGGTCGTCGACCAGCCCGACGCCCGCCGGGCGCTCGTCCACCTCCTCACCGCCACCGACGCCGAGCGCGAGGTCCTCGCCCGCCTCTCGACCCGCGCCGGCGCCGGGGACGACGTCCGCAGCTGGGTCCGCCGCCTGGCCAAGGCCTACCCCGGCGACCCCACGGCCCTGGCCCCCCTGGTCATGGACCTCCGCCAGCTGACGACCGGCGAGGGCGTCTACCTCCCCGCGGGCGTGCCCCACGCCTACCTCGGCGGTGCCGGCGTCGAGCTGATGGGCGCCTCCGACAACGTCGTCC
>DASVEC010000628.1:0-8422 GCA_036380755.1 Iamia sp.
GGTCGCCAGGTCGAATCGGCCGAGGTCGGGTTCCGGGGTCCAGGTGCGGAGGTCGGCCTGGCGCCAGGTGATGCGGTCGGACCCGACGGTGGTCGCGGCGCGGTCGAGCGCCACCTGCGAGACGTCCAGGGCGACGACCTCCCAGCCCCGCTCGGCCAGCCAGGCGGCGTCGCCACCCTCGCCGGCGCCCAGGTCGAGGACCCGGCCCGGTGCCTGGTCGGACACCACCTCGACCAGCCGCTGGTTGGGCCGCCCGCTGAACTTCCGCTCGACGCCTCCGTAGCGCTCGTCCCAGAAGCCGGGGCTGAACAGCGTGTCGAGATCGGGGAGGTCGTCGTGGTTCATGGCCTCAGCGTGGAGAGGGCCGGACTCCGGAGCAACGCGACTTGCCGGAGCGGCAAACGCTCAGTCCTCGGCGCGGGCCCGGCTCGGGTGCACCCGGCGGGCCTCGTCGGGCATCTTCGGGTAGACGGGAGGCCAGGGGGCGTCGGGGATGCCGTGGGCGAGGTCGGCGCGGTAGCGGGCGACGAGGGGCTCGATGGCCTGGGGGACCTCGTCGATCGCGGCCCACGGGTCGCCGTCGGCCTCGACCCGGGCGGGCACGGTGGCCATCGTCAGCTCGTCGGGGTGGATGGCGTCGAGCTCGTCCCAGCGGAACGGGGTCGAGCACTGGGCGCCGACGCGGGACCGGACGCACCACGCCCCGAACACGGTCTTGTGCGGTGCGTTCTGGTTGAAGTCGACGAAGATCCGCTCGCCCCGGTCCTGCTTCCACCACTCGCCGGTGATCAGGTCGGGGTGGCGCTCCTGCATGGTGCGGGCCACGGCGATGGCGGCCTGGCGGGTGCCGAAGGAGTCCCAGCCCGGCTCGACCCGGACGTAGACGTGGAGCCCGCGGTTGCCGGTGGTCTTGGGGAAGGCGGTGATGCCGACCTCGGTGAGGAAGCCGTGCACCAGGTGGGCGGCCTCCCGCACCATCTCGAAGGTGGTGCCGGGGGAGGGGTCGAGGTCGAGGCGCAGCTCGTCGACGTCGTCGGGCGCGGCGGCCCGGTAGGGCCACGGGTGGAACCCGAGCACGCCCTGGTTCGCGGCCCACAGCACGTGGGCCAGGTCGGCCATCACGATGGCCCGCGACGCGGTGCCGTTGATGGTGGCGACCGTGGTGGTCTCGAGCCACTCGGGGGCGGAGTCGGGGATGCGCTTCTGGAAGAAGCTCTTGCCCTTCACGCCGTTGGGGAACCGCTGGAGCAGCGTCGGGCGGTCGCGGACGGTCCGCATCAGCGGCTCGCCCACGGCGACGTAGTAGCGGGCCAGGTCGAGCTTGGTGAAGGGACGGCCAGCCGCTCTCCCCGGGGCTTCTGGCTCGCCCGGGAACATGACCTTCCCGGGGCTGGTGATCTCGACGGTGCGCCCGCCGGCCTCGATCGGGACGGGCTCGCCGTGGTCGTTCTTGGCCATGGGAGCCCCCTGGGTCAGTCGGCCGCTTGGAGGGTCGACCGCACCTGGGCCCAGAGGTCATCGGCGGCGGCGTAGGGGGCGTAGAAGCTCATCCGGTCGACGGTGCCACCGAACCGGTCGAGCAGGGCGTCGGCGACGGAGTCGGGCGCGGCCACCACGGCGAAGGCGGACAGCACGTCGTCGGTGATGAGATCGCCCATCTCGGCCCACTTGCGCTGCTTCGACAGCTGGTTGAGCTCGGGCTGGAGATCACCCCAGCCGTGGTGCTCGAGGACGCCCTTGTAGGCCGGGGTCGAGCCGTAGAAGGCGATCTGGCCCCGCACCGCCTTCGACGCCTTCTCCGTGGTCTCGTCGGAGTCGCCGGTGACGACGAAGGCGGGCAGGGCGATGGTGAGGTCGGCCCGGGTGCGACCGCCCTCCTTGGCCCCCTCCTCCAGTGCCGGCAGGGTGACGTCGCGCAGGTACTCGGGGGTGGTGAAGCCGTGGGCCAAGAGGCCGTCGGCGACCTCGCCGGCGACCTTGGTCATCAGCGGGCCGACGGCGGCCAGCATCACCTGGGGCGGGCCCTGGGGCGACGGCGGCGGGGTGAAGAACGGCGTCATCAGCGTGTGCCGGTAGAACTCGCCCTCGAAGGCCAGCTCGGCCCCGTCGTTCCAGGTGGCCCAGATGGCCCGGAGGGCCTGGATCATCTCCCGCATGCGCGCCGCCGGGCGGCCCCACTCCATCGAGAAGCGCTTGGTGATGTGGGGCTTGATCTGGCTGCCGAGGCCGAGGATGAAGCGGCCGTCGGAGAAGCGCTGGAGGTCGTGGGCGCTCTGGGCCAGGGTCATCGGGTTGCGGGCGAAGGCCACGGCGATGTTGGTGCCGAGCTCGATCCGCTCGCTGTGCTCGGCCGCGAGGAGCAGGGTCAGGAACGGGTCCTGGTTGGTCTCCGACGCGAACACGCCGTCGTAGCCGGCCGCCTCCTGGAGCTTCACGCCGTCGGCGATGCCCGTGAGGTCACCGCCGACGCCTCCGTCGACCTTCATGCCTGTTCTCCTTCGATGTCGGTGTCGTCCTCGGTGAGCTTGTCGAGCCGCAGGCGCAGCTCGGCGACCTGCTCGACCAGCCGGGCCTCGGCGTCGTCGACGATGGCCCCGGTTATGCGGTCCTGCTCGTGGGCGCCGGCCAGGTCGGCCCGGAGCGCGTCCACGTCCCTCGCCACCTCGTCGGCCCGGTGGGCCAGGAGAGAGGTCTCCCCTCGAAGGTCGGCCTCGGCGACCTCGGCCGCGTCGGCCCGGACGGCTCCGTCGTGGACCTTGTCGTTGGTGCGGTCGACCCGGTCGGACAGGGCGGCCAGCCGCTCGGCCAGCTCGGCCACGGCCTCGGCCAGCGCGGTCGTGACCTCGTCGTGGTGCCGGTCGCGCCCGGCGAGCAGGCGGTCGACGACCTTGCCGGCGACGCCCGGCGGCGTGCCCGGCGTGGCGGTCGCGGCGGCCTGCGCCCGCTCGACGGCGGCGACGGGCCGCTGGGCGGCGGCGTCGGGCCGGGGCGGCGTGCGCACGGTGTGGGAGGCGGCGGCACCGGTCACGGGAACCTCCTCGGGGAGGGGGCGGAGGGCGTCGGGGATCTCGGCCGCGTCGGCCTCGACTCCGGCGGCCCAGGCGAGCAGCCCGGCGGCGTCGTCGCCGGGGACGGCCGGGAAGCGGCGCTGGAGGTCGGGCGCCTCGGCCCGGACGACGGCCAGGTAGGGACCGACGTCGTCGGGCGTCGGCGGGGTGCGCAGCCAGGCCTCCCACGCCTCCCCGCCGTCGGGGGCGAACGGGTTCGGTGGCACCAGTGTGCGGCCGGTGGCGTCGGCCTCGGCGGCCAGCAGGGCGTCGCGGAACAGCATGCGAGCCCGGCGGTCGACCTCGACGCCGCGGGCGGTGCGCGACCAGTGGTAGCCGAGGGCCCGATCGGCGTCGGCGTCCACGGCCCGGCGGCGAGCCAGCCAGCCGCGGCACTGCCGGGCCACGGCGGGGACGTCGGCCAGGGCGACGCGGGGCCGGTCCTCGGCGAAGGCGCTCAGCAGCCAGGGGCGGGCGTCGGTGAGGCCCGAGTAGTGGAAGCAGCGCACCGGCCGGTCGACCACGCAGAGCCGGCCGTCGACCCACGCCGTGGGCCGTTCGTGCAGGTTCCAGTAGGCGAGGTCGTAGGTGGGGTCCCGCAGCACGTGGTGGTCGAACAGCACGGGGACGAAGTCGAGCCACCGCTGGTCGGCCAGCATCATCATGTCGGGGCGGCCGAGGGCGTCGCGGCGGAGGCGCTCCTCCCACCAGTCGAGGAAGGGCCCGCTCGACCGGCGCACGGCAATGAGGCCGCCGTTGTACATGCCGGCGCCGAGCAGGCCGGGCTCGTCGGGCAGGCGGCCGTCGCGAGGGACCGGGTCGAGGACGTGGGGGACGAGGACGACGTCGTGCTCGGCGGCCGCCGCGACGAGCTCGTCCATGGGGTCGAGCACCTCGACGTCGCCGTCGACGTAGACGCCGACGTCGGCCTGCTCCAGCGTGCGCCGCAGGGCCAGGGGCTTGAGGGCGCAGGCGATCTCGAACGGGCTGTAGATGGCGGCCATGGCCAGCAGCGCGTCGGCCGGCAGACCGAGCTCGGTGGGCGTGACCAGCTCGACGTCGCGGTGGATCCAGGCCGCCGGCGGCATGTGGTCGCCGTCGACGACGACGATGGTGAAGCGGGCGCCGGGGTGGTGGTCGACGAAGGAGCGGGCCGCCAGCCGGGCATCGGCCAGGTAGCTGCGGGTGGCGACCGTGCACCCGCCGACCGCGAGGCTCATCGGCTACGCCCCGCCCTGGTCGCGGAGGAAGCGCTCGAGCTCGGCGGCCAGCTCGTCGCCCGAGGGGATCTCGCCCTCCGACGGCGCGTCGTCGGCGTCGGCCTCGAGGGCCCGCAGCATGGCCGTGTGCTCGTCGTTGCGGGCGATGGCGGCGTCGAGGCGCTCGTCGGTCTCGACCGCCTCCTCGACCAGCTCGCCCCGCGGCAGGCGCAGGCCCGAGACGTTCTCCAGGTTCTCCAGCAGGGCCACGCTGCCGGCGGGGTACGGGCCGCCGCTGGCGTAGTGGGGGATCTGGGCCCAGAGGGTGAGCGACTCCATCCCGCGGTCGGCGGCGAACCGCTCGACGACGGCCTGGGCCCCGGCGGGGACGTCGAGGCTGCCCCGGAGGTAGGGCCAGCGGCTGGCCAGCTCCTCGGTGCCGGCGGTGACCGACAGCCGGATGGGGCGGGTGTGGGGCACGGTGGCCGGATAGGCGCCCAGGCCGACGACGGTCTCGACGCCGAGATCGGCGGCCAGGCCCACGACCGCATGGCCGAAGGCCCGCCACGAGTGGTCGGGCTCGGGTCCGGCGAGGATCAGCAGGTCACGGCCGTCGAGATCCTGGGCGCCGAGCACCTCGATGCTGGGCCAGCTCATCCCCTCGGACACGCCGGCCACGAGGTGGAGGACCGGGCGCCGGGCGCGGTGGTCGAGCAGCTCGTCGGCGTCGAAGGAGGCGACGATCTCGGTGTCGAGCTCGGACAGCAGGGTCGAGGCGGCGCCGCTGGCGGCCATGCCGGCGTCGATCCAGCCCTCGAGGGCCACCACGAGGACGGGGCGCTCGAGCGGTCGGTGGGCGCGCTGCTCGTAGGTCGCGGCCACGTCAGCCGCTCCCGCTCATGCGCTCGACCGTGGCCGCGGCGGCATCGGCCAGCATCTCGACCTGCTTGGCGAACAGCTCCCACGCCCCGTCGTCGGTGTTGCCCATGGCCCCGCCCCGATAGCGGGCGTAGACGCCCTCGAGGATGCAGGCCAGCTTCCAGTAGCCGAAGGCCACGTAGTAGTCGATCTGGCCGACGTCGCGGCCGGAGGCGGCGGCGTAGCGCTCGACCATCGCCGAGGCCGGCGGGAAGCCCTCGGCCCGGGTGGCGCTGCCGGGCAGGGCGGAGAAGCCGGTGCTGTCCTCGCCCCAGTAGACGACGAGGAGGCCGAGGTCGGCCAGCGGATCGCCGAGCGTGCAGATCTCCCAGTCGAGCACGGCGGCGACGTCGCCGTCGTCGGTGAGCAGGCAGTTGTCGAGGCGGTAGTCGCCGTGGACGATGGCGGCCGGTCCCTGCTCGGGGACGGCGGCCAGCAGGGCGTCGTGGACCTGGTCGACGGCAGGGATCTCGCGGGACTTCGACTTCTCCCACTGGCCGTACCAGCGCGTGAGCTGGCGGGGGATGTAGGCCTCCTTGCGCCCGAGGTCGCCCAGCCCCACGGCATCGACGTCGACGGCGTGGATGCGGGCCATGACGTCGACGATCTGCTCGCCGGCGTGCTGCCGGGCCTCGGTGCTGAGGACCGCGGCCTCGGCCTCGCCCCGGACGACGTGGCCGGGGACGAAGTCCATGACGTAGAAGGGGGCACCGTTCACCGAGTCGTCGAGGCTGGCCCCGACGAGGCCCGGCACGGGCACGTCGGTGGGCGCCAGGGCGGCGATGATGCGGCTCTCGCGGCCCATGTCGTGGGCGGTGGCGAGGACCTGGCCCAGAGGCGGGCGGCGGAGGACCCAGCGCAGCGCGCCGTCGCCGTCGACCACCCGGTAGGTGAGGTTCGACTGGCCGCCGGCGATGCGCTCGAACCGCAGCGGCGCCACGACGTCGACCCGCTCGGACAGCCAGTCCGTGATGGCGGCCGGGTCGATCCCCTGGGGCACGTCGCTGCTCATCACCCCGAACGTACCGGGTGGGGCTCGACCGGCCACGCCGTCAGCGGCGGCGGGCGCTGACGCGGGTGGGGGTCCAGGTCACCTGGAGGTCGAGGGCGAAGGCCTGGGACAGGGGAGCGTCGGCGACGACGTCGCGGATGGGTCCGGCGGCGACCACCGAGCCGTCTCGCAGCAGCACGGCGTGGGTGTAGCCGGGCGGGATCTCCTCGGGATGGTGGGTGACGAGGACGGTGGCGGGCGCCGTGGGGTCGGCGGCGAGGGCGCCGAGCCGGTCGACGAGGTCCTCGCGGGCGCCGAGGTCGAGGCCCGCCGCCGGCTCGTCGAGCAGCAGGAGGGCGGGGGTGCCGGCCAGGGCGCGGGCCAGCAGCACCCGCTGGCGCTCGCCCGACGACAGGGTGCCGAAGGCCCGCCCGGCCAGGTGGGCGGCGCCGACGCGCTCCATCTCGGCGCGGGCCGCGTCCCGGTCCTCGTCGGTCCAGGTGTGCCACCACGCCTCGAGGGCGGCCCGACGTCCGGTCATCACCACGTCGAGGGCGTCGACGTCGGCCCGCAGCGAGTCGGCGAGGGCCGCGCTGGTGAAGCCGATCCGGGCCCGGAGGGTGCGGATGTCGGTGCGCCCGGACGTCTCCCCGTCGACCGTGACCGTCCCCCGGGTCGGGCGCAGCCACAGCCCGGCCACCCGCAGGAGCGTCGTCTTGCCGCTGCCGTTGGGTCCGAGGAGCACCCAGCGCTCGCCCGCCCGCACGGTCCAGCCCACGCCGTCGAGGAGGGCCCGGCCCGACCGGACCACGGCCACGTCGTGGGTCTCGAGGACCGCGCCCATCAGTCGAAGGGGTCCGACGCCACGTCGCCGATCACGAAGCGATGGCGCCGCCCGGCCCGCAGGTCGGGGAGGTACCAGCGGGCGCCGTAGCGATGGCGGGTCGGGTCGCCCTCGACGGGGCCGACGGCGAGCACGGCGACGTCCCACCCCTGGTCGTCGGCGGCGGTTCGCCAGGCATCGTCGCCCTCGTCGGTGGCCTCGACCCGGGCCATGCCCTCGTGCCAGGTGAGGTCACCGGGTGGGGGACCGGTCCAGGCCAGCTCCCAGAAGGCGTCGACGCGGGCGGTGGTGTCGGTGAACCGGGCCGGGCCGTCGACCGCGATCGGCGTCGTGCTGCCCGTGGCCTCCGGCAGGTAGCGGGTGACCTTGAGGTCGAAGCTCCGCTCGGCGAGGACGTCGGCGACGACGGGTGCGGTCGCCAGCTCCCGGGCCAGGGCGGCGGCGTGCCCGGCGAGGAAGGGGAGGGTGCGGGGGCCGTAGAGGGTGTGGCCGCCCTCGTAGTGCTGGAGGGCGTACTCGTCGGGCGTGGCCACGTAGCCCGAGTACTCGTTGGCCACCGACGACACGATCACCTCGTCCCCGCCGGCGAGCGCCGGTCGCACGGCGTCGGCGATGACCCGGCCGGAGCCGACGGTGACCTCGAAGGGGATGCCGACGAGCGCGGCCGGTCCCAGCCGCAGCACCTGGACGGGCAGGACCCGGGGGAAGACCTTCTTGGGCAGGATCACGGGCTGGAGCCAGCGCGACCCGATCACCCACTTCGGGTCGCCCCACCGCTTGGGCGACCCGGCCTTGAACGGCGGGATGCGATGGACGACCGGCGTGGTGTTCTCGAAGGCGCCGGCCACCAGGCTGGCGCCGACTGCGGGCCGGTCGGGGAGGGTGGTGCCGGCGACGGTCCGGTCCCGGTCGAGGTCGACCTCGCGGAGGGCGGCGCCGAGGGTGACGACTCCGGTCAGCTCGGGCTCGAGGGCGGCGTGCAGGTCGGCGGCGGCGGCACCGATGGCCCGACCGACCCGGCGGGCCTCGACGTGGCCGGCCATCCCGGGGCGGAGAGCGGGGGCGACGTCGGCGTGGGTGCCCTCGACCGCGCCGACCACCGCTCGGGTGCCCGTGGCGGCGGCGATGCGGTCGCCGGCCTCGCCCACCAGGTAGGCCCACAGGTCGGCGTTGTACTCGGGGGCGTGCATCGAGATGCCGGTGCCGTGGACCGAGAACACGATCAGGGCGCCGAGCGGCGCGGCGTCGGTGTCGACCCGGACGAGGTGCAGCTGCGGGTTGACGTTGACGTACCGCCGGTGGGGGTCGGTGCGGCGGTCGGTCACCTCGGGGTTCTGGACGTGGGGGTCGATCGACCGGTTGCGGGTGAGGCCCCAGACGTCGGCCGAGCCGACGGCCAGCCGGGCCGGCTGGCGGGCCGCCA
>DASVEC010000629.1:0-4818 GCA_036380755.1 Iamia sp.
CCCGGGCGAGGGTGCGCGTGAGGTGCATCAGGGCGGCCTTGGTGACGTTGTAGATGCCGATCCCGGGCTCGACGAGCAGGCCGCCGATCGAGGCGATGTTCACCACCGATCCCCCCTCGCCTGCGGTCAGGGCCTCGCGGGCCGCCGCCACCAACCCCTACTTCGGCCCGGCCCTCGACATCAGCGACGCCCAGTGGGCCAAGACGTTCGACGTCAACCTGAAGGGCGCCCACGCCTTGGTCAGCGCGGCCCGCGAGGCGCTGTCGGCCGGGGAGGGCGGGGCGGTGGTGAACATCGCCTCGATCGGCGGGTTCGCCGTCGAGCCCGGCATCGGCATCTACAACGTCACCAAGGCCGCGCTCATGCACCTCACGCGCACCCTCGCCCGGGAGATGGCGCCGGCGGTCCGGGTCAACGCCGTCGCCCCCGGCCTGGTGAAGACCGACATGGCCCGGGGCCTGTGGGAGGAGCACGAGGGGGCGATCGCGGCCCGCACACCGCTCCAGCGCCTGGGCGAGCCCGAGGACATCGCCGGCGCCGTGCTCTACCTGGCCAGCGACCTGTCGGCGTGGATCACCGGCACCACCCTGGTGGTCGACGGGGGTGCCCTCCTGCGCGGCTGAGTGACGTGTGACACCATGGGAGGAGCGGCGACCAGGAGGATCCCCCGTGCACGTGGCCGGACTGCTGAGGAGCAAGGGCGACGAGGTCGCCACGGTCGCCCCGTCGGCCACCGTCGAGGTGGTGGTCGCGGCGCTGCTCGAGCACCGGGTCGGCGCCCTGGTCGTGTCGGAGGACGGTCGCCACGTCGACGGCATCGTGTCCGAGCGCGACGTGGTCCGGGCCCTGGCCGAGCACGGCAGCGCCCTGCTCGACCACGAGGTGGCGACGATCATGACCCGCGAGGTCGTCACCTGCGACATGTCGACCACGGTCGACCAGCTGTCGTCGCTGATGACCGAGGGCCGCTACCGCCACGTGCCGGTCGTGGTCGACGGCGCCCTGGCCGGCATCGTCAGCATCGGCGACGTGGTCAAGTCGCACATCCGGGACCTCGAGCAGGAGAAGCAGACCCTCCACGAGTACATCTCCCAGGGCCGGTAGGCCCCGACAGCAGAGGTCGTCAGTCGCGGGGGAGGCCGGGGATCTCGCCGTTGCGGAAGGCGTCGACGAAGCGGCGGTGGTCGTCACGGGCGAGGGCGCCGTAGGCGGTGCCGAAGGCGGCCAGGTCGGCGGCCAGCTCGTCGTCCCGGTCGCCCACGACGTGGCGGATCGCCTCCTCGGTCTGGAAGTCGACCAGCGACTCGCTGGTGGCGTCGCTCACGCAGTGGACCTTGGCCGTGGCCCGCCCGAGATCGGTGACCAGGTCGAGGATCACCTCGGGCTCGTGCACGCCGTCCCAGTCGAGGTCGGCCACGTAGGGCGACACCTCCTGGACGACCTGGCCCACGCCGTCGAGCTCGCACCAGCCCAGCCAGGGGTCGGCGTGGGCCTGGAGGGCGCGCTGGGACAACGCCGTGCGATGACCGTGGTGGTGGAAGGCGCCCTCGACGGCGGGGTCGTCGACCACCCGGCTGGGGGCGGCCACGTTGCCCTGCTTCATGGACAGGAGGACGTCGTTCTCCAGGGCCTGGCTGCGGCCCTCGACGAGCAGGCTGTAGGCCGGCAGGCCGGCGCTGCCGATGCCGAACCCGCTCCGTCCCACGACGTCCTTCACCGCGTAGGAGATGCTCTGCTGGCGCTTCTCCGACGGGATGGTGTCGAGGTACCGCTCGTAGGCGCCCAGCACCGCGGCCCGCTCGTCGTCGTCGAGCCGGCGCACGCCCCCGATGTCGAGGTAGCGCCGCTCGCCGTCGTGGACGTGGGTGTCGCGGGCCAGCAGGTCGCTCCGGGTCAGCAGCCGGGCGTGGGCCAGCACGTCGAGCACCGGCCCCGAGGTGGTCTCGAGGGTGAGACGGAACTCGTCGTCCCGATCGCCCTCGGTGAAGGCCCTGACCTGGGCGAGGTAGCTGGTGGCGTAGGCCCGGATGGCCCGATCGACGGCCTCGTCGGACAGCGCCTTGCCGTAGCCGAGGAGGGCGACGCTGGCCGCCATGCGCTGGAGGTCCCACGTGTAGTGCCCGATGTAGGCCTCGTCGAAGTCGTTGACGTCGAAGACGAGGATGCCGGCCGAGTCCATGTAGGTGCCGTAGTTCTCGGCGTGGAGGTCGCCCTGGATCCAGACCCGGGAGGTGCGCTCGTCGCTCCACGGGTCGTCGAGCCGGGCCACGTCGTCGTAGAACAGGCAGGCCGTCCCGCGGTAGAAGGCGAACGGGTCGCGCGCCATCTTGCGGAACTTGCGCCGGAAGGCACCGGGGTCGGCCTGGATGAGGTCCTCGAAGGCGTCGACGAGCACCTCGACGATGTGCTCGGTGCGGGCGTCCGAGTCGGTGGCCAGGTCGGCCAGGGCGTCGGCGGGGGAGTCGTGGGTCACGGACCCTGCCTACCATCGCCATGTGTCCGACGACCTCTGGCCTCCGAGTGCTACCGGCGGTAACATCTGACCGTGGCCGAGAACCCGGAGCATGTCGACGTCTTGATCGTGGGGGCCGGACTGTCCGGCATCGGGGCGGCCTACCGCCTCTTGGAGCAGTCCCCGGGCACCACCTTCGCCCTGCTCGAGGGGCGCGACGCCATCGGCGGGACGTGGGATCTGTTCCGGTACCCGGGCATCCGCTCGGACTCGGACATGTTCACCCTCGGCTACCCCTTCCGGCCCTGGACGGGGAAGAAGGCCATCGCCGACGGCGCCGACATCCTCGCCTACATCACCGACACGGCGGCCGAGCACGGGATCGATCGCCACATCCGCTTCCACCACAAGGTCGTCGCCGCCTCGTGGTCGAGCGAGGAGGCCCGGTGGACCGTCGATGCCGTGGTCGGCGAGGACGAGGAGCCGGCCCGGTTCACGGCGTCGTTCGTCTACATGTGCAGCGGCTACTACTCCTACGACAAGGGCCACACACCGGACTTCCCCGGCATCGAGTCGTACCGGGGCCAGGTGATCCACCCGCAGGAGTGGCCCGAGGACCTCGACTACGCCGGGAAGCGGATCGTCGTGATCGGCAGCGGCGCCACCGCCGTCACCCTCATCCCCAACCTGGCGAAGACGGCCGAGCACGTCACCATGCTCCAGCGCTCGCCCACCTACATCGGCTCGCTGCCGGCCGTCGACCCGCTGGCCATCGGGGCCCGCAAGGTGCTCCCGGCGCAGGCCGCCCACACCTTCAACCGGTGGCGCAGCGTGCTCTTCACCACGGCCTTCTACCAGTTCTGCCAGCGGCGTCCGGCCCTGGCCAAGAGGCTGATGAAGCGGAGGGTGGCCGCCGAGCTGCCCGCCGACGTGCCCGTCGACCCGCACTTCGACCCGAGCTACGACCCGTGGGACCAGCGGGTGTGCCTGGTGCCCGACGGCGACCTCTTCGCGGCCATGCGCACGGGCACGGCCTCGGTCGTCACCGACCACATCGACACCTTCACCGAGACCGGCATCAAGCTGGCCTCGGGTGAGGAGCTCGACGCCGACATCGTCATCACCGCAACGGGGCTCCGCCTCGTCGCCGCCGGCGGCATCGCCTTCGACGTCGACGGGCGCGAGGTCATCCCGGGCGAGACCTTCGTCTACAAGGGCTTCATGCTGAGCGGCGTGCCCAACGCCGCCATGTGCGTGGGCTACACCAACGCCTCCTGGACCCTCCGGGCCGACATCACCTCGCAATCGGTCGTCCGTCTCTGGAACCTGATGAAGAAGCGGGGCCACACCATGGCGGTGGCCGAGATCGCCGACGAGGACGCGGCGTCGGCCCAGCCCCTGCTCGGCCTCACCTCGGGCTACGTCCAGCGGGCCGCCGCCATCATGCCCAAGCAGGGCAACCGGGCGCCGTGGCTGCTGCGCCAGAACTTCGTGCTCGACCTGATGACGTTCAAGCTGGGCGATCTCACCGAGGCCATCCGCTTCTCGTCCCCCGACAAGCGCCTCCGCCGCCAGCGCGCCGAGCTCGACCGCGAGCTCGACCAGCTCGTCGACGCCTAGTCGCGGTCCGGCTCGTCAGCGCCGGCGGCCGCGAGGGTCGATCCGCTCCTCGAGGGCGATGGCATCGGTGATGTCCTTGGCCTCCTTGAGGCCCAGCCCGGTTGCCTCCCGCACCAGCTTCACGGCCTTGACGGGCTGGCGCTCCCACAGGAGCTGCACCACCTGAGGTCGCACGGCGGCGAGCCTGGCCTCCCAATCCGGGGCAGGAGAGATCGCCCGTCGCCCGACCATGCCCGCACGCTAGTGCTCCGACCGGGAGCCTTCGACGAACGTCGCCGGGCTCCGCTCAGTCGCGGTCGAGCCAGGTGCAGATGCAGGCCTCGTTGCCCTCGGGGTCGGCGAGGACGTGGAAGCTGCGCTCGTTGCTGTAGCGGAGGGTGCCACCGGCGGCGATGACGGCGGCGACCCGCTCGTCGGCCACGTCGTGGGGGACGGTGATGTCGATGTGGATGTGGTTGCGCTCGGGGCGGACGGCGTCCATCTGCTGGAACCAGACCGGCGGGCCGAGGCGGAGCGGGTCGATCAGGGCGATGACCTGACGGCCCTCGGGCGTGGGCTCGTCGTCGTAGGCCAGCGCCGCCTTCCAGAACGGACGGACGGCATCGATGTCGACGGCGTCGATGGCGATCTCCGAGCGGATGGCGGTGAGCGGCGTCGCGGTGAGGCCCGTGTCGGCGGCCAGGGAGGTGAGCCGGCGGCCGGCGTCGAGGTCGGCGGGGCCGAGGGGTCCGCCGGGCGGAAGGGTG
>DASVEC010000630.1:0-6426 GCA_036380755.1 Iamia sp.
GCCGACGTCGGCCAGGCCGGCGACGACGTGGGCCGGGCGCCCCTTCTTGCCCAGCACCGGCGTGATCCAGGCGTCGAGGGCGCCGGCGGCCAGGAGGGCGGGGACGGCGGCACCGAGCACCTCGCCGCTGGCGTCGTCGACGGTGGTCTCGACCACGACGACCGGTTGGCCACCCCCGTCGGCCCCGAGCCCGGCCGTCTCCCCGACGCCCAGGACGACCTGGGTGGCGTTGACCACGCCGTCGGGGTCGGCGGTGCCGGCGCCGTAGCCCGACGCCGTGACCCGCAGGTCGGGCAGCGGACCGAAGCCCGAGGCCAGCGCGGCCATGAGGGCGGCGCCGGTCGGCGTGGTCAGCTCGACCGCGGTGTCGACGCCGTGGACCGGCACGCCCTCCAGCACCCGCAGCACGGCGGGCGCCGGGTTGGGGAGGTGGCCGTGAGCGGCCTCGACCCGGCCCCGGCCGACGGCCAGGGGCGAGCACGTCACCTCGTCGACGCCCAGCACCTCCAGCGCGGCACAGGTGCCGACCACGTCGACGATGGCGTCGACGGCCCCGACCTCGTGGAAGTGGACGTCGTCGGGGTCGGTCCGGTGGAGACCGCCCTCGGCCCGGGCCAGCAGGGCGAACGTCGCCGTGGCCCGGGCGTGGACCCGGTCGGGCAGGCCGGCGGCGTCGAGCAGTTCCCGGAGCGTGCGCCAGGTGCGGTGGTGGTGCTCGCCGCCGCCCCTCACGTGGACCTTGGTGGCGGCCACGCCCGAGCGGAGGACGGGCTCGGCCTCGAGCTCCCACCCGGTGACGTCGACCTTGCGGACGATGGCCTCGACCTCGTCGAGGTCGGCTCCCGCATCGACCAGGGCGCCGAGGGCCATGTCGCCGGCCACGCCGGAGAAGCAGTGGAACCAGGCCAGGCGGCGCTCAGACACGGGCCTGCACGGGCACGAGGAGGCGGCTGACGGCGCAGGCCGCGCCGTAGCCGTTGTCGATGCCGACCACGGTGATGCCGGCGGCGCACGACGAGAGCATGGCCAGCAGGGCGGTGACGCCCTCGAGCGCGGCGCCGTAGCCGACGCTGGTGGGCACGGCGACGACGGGGGCGGGGGTCAGCCCACCGACCACGGACGCCAGCGCGCCCTCCATCCCGGCCACCACCACGACGGCGTCGGCGCCCGTCAGCTGGTCGACGTCGGCCAGCAGGCGGTGCACGCCGGCCACGCCCACGTCGGTGAGGCGGAGGGCGGGCAGGCCCAGGGCGGCCAGGGTGGCGGCGCACTCGTCGGCGACGGGGAGGTCGGCGGTGCCGGCGCTCACGACCACGACGTGGACGGGTCGGGGCGGGGCCGGGCGCCAGGCCACGAGGCGGTGCCGGTCGCCGGTGACGACGCCGTCGGGGTGGGCGGAGAGGGCGGCCGCGGTCTGCTCGGCGTCGGCCCGGGTCAGGAGGACGGGCCCGCCCTCACCGGCCAGCAGCTCGCCCACCAGGGCGGCGCACTGCGCGGCCGTCTTGCCCGGGGCGTAGACGGCCTCGGGCAGCCCGGTGCGGAGCAAGCGGTGGTGGTCGACCCGGGCGAAGCCGAGGTCGGCGAAGGGGAGACGGCGCAGCCGGGACACGGCCTCGTCGGGCCCGACCTCGCCCGTCGCCACCGCGGCGACGAGCGCACGCAGCGCGGTCTCGTCCATCCCGTCATCCTGCCAGGGCGCCTACTCCTCGACCCAGGGGCAGTGGCGGCAGATGTTCCCGCAGCAGGGGCGGGCGGCCAGGGTGTCGGCCGTCATGGCCTGGTAGCCGCTGGCCGGGTCGAGGTAGGTCGGCTCGCCGGCGGCCAGGGCGGCGGCGTGGGCGGCCAGGATCTCGGCCCGCCGCGGGTGGTCGGCGGCGAGACGGCTCGGCGCGGGGGTCTCGCGCCACCCGGGGCGCAGCTCGGTCATCGGACGAACCGGGACACGACCTCGACGTGCGAGGTCTGGGGGAACAGGTCGAGCACCCGGCTGCGCTCCAGGCGGTAGCCGGCGGCGACCAGGAGCCCGGCGTCCCGGCCCAGCGAGGCGGCGTCACAGCTGACCAGCACCACCGTCGCGGCACCGGTGGCGACGACCCGGTCGACACCGGTCGCACCGAGGCCGGAGCGGGGCGGGTCGGCCACCACCACGTCGGCCGGCTCGGGGGTCCAGCGCTCGATGGTCGAGCGGACGATGCGGACGGGCCGGCCGGCCAGGTTGACCTCGGCGTCGGCGACCGCCGACGGCGCCGACTCGACCGCCACCACCTCGTCGAAGCGAGCGCCGACGGTCCCGGCGAACAGGCCGACCCCGGAGGCGAGGTCGACCATCCGTCCGCCGCGGGCCGGCCCGATGGCCTCGCCCACCTCGTGGACCAGGGCGTCGGCCGCCTCCGGCGAGGGCTGGAAGAACGACCGGGCCGAGATGCGCCAGCGCCGGCCACCGGCCTCCTCGTGGATCGTCCCGTCGACCGCGGCCTCGCCCGTCCGGGCCCCGACGCGCAGGACGACCTCGTCGGTGTCGTCGTAGCGCCCGTCGACCAGCAGCTCCTCGAGACGGGGGTGGACGACCATGCAGGTCTCGGGCACGACCACGTCGTGGGACCGGCGCCGCCGGTAGCCGGCGCGACCCTCGACGACGGCGGCGCGGACCGTCGTGCGCCGGGCTGTGGGCGGGGGTACGACACCATCCTCGACCGGGGGATCGACGAGGCGGCCGATCCGCTCCAGGGCGTCGCCCACGATGGTGCGCCGCAGGGTGGCCTGGAGGGCCTCGTCGGCGTGCTGCCAGTCGCAGCCGCCGCAGCCGTCGGCCACGTGGGGGCACGGCGGCGGGCGGCGACCAGGGGCCGCCGTCAGCACCTCGGCCAGCTCGGCCCGGGCGTGACGCTTGCGGACATCGACGACGGTGGCCCGCACCCGCTCGCCCGGGAGGGCTCCGGCGACGAACAGGGTGCGTCCGTCGGGCGCCCGGGCCACGCCCTCGCCGCCGGTGGCGATGCGGGTGACGTCGACCTCGACGTCGGTCACGGTGCGCTCAGCTCCCGCTCCAGCGGGCTGCGGAAGCGGGGCGTGGCCACCACCCCGTCGAACCAGACGGCCAGCCGCTCGGCCTCGGCCTCGACGGCCGACACCGTCTCGGCGCCGACGTCGAGCTTCAGGTCGACGGCGACCGTGCCGTCGGGCCGCTGAGCCCAACCGCCGACGATCCGGCCGTCGGCCCAGACGGTCGGGCCGGCGTTGCCGTTGCGGTCGAACAGCACGGGCCCGAGGTCGCCGAGGTACCAGTCCCGCGCCTTCCAGCCCATGGTCGTGGGGTCGAGTCCGGGCAGCAGGGCGACCCACGGGTCGGGCGGATCGACCGGCTCGGCGTCGTCGGGTGCCACCCACGCCGGGCCGTCGTCGACCTCGACCTCGACCGCCTCGACGGCGGCCCGCGCGATCCGGACCTGAGCCGCGGTCCACCCCGTCCACCAGCGCACGTCGGTCTCGGTGACCGGCCCGAAGCGGCTCACGTAGGCGCCGACCACCATGGCGCGGGCGTGGGCCGGGTCGGGATCGTCGCGGGCGGGGTCGAGGGCGGGCCCGGGGCGGTAGCGGTACTGGCCCGAGATCCAGGTCCCGAGCGGGCGGGACCGGACGATGCGGCCCTCGAACCCGAGGATGACCAGCAGACGCGACCCCACCGTGACCTCGGCGGCCCACTTCGTGCCCGGGCCGTAGACGATCTTGGTGCCGAGCTCGGGGACCGCCCGGCCGAGCTGGACGGCGCTGGCCTCACCGGCGTCCTCCAGGGCCGCGACGACGGCCGAGGCCACCTCGTCGACCCAGCCGTCGGGGTCGGCGAGGTCGCCCCGCGCCACCAGAGCCTTGCGGAGATCGGCCCGCGCCCGGGCGACGAGGGGCCCGGCGCCCGCCACCCGGAGCGCCGGCTCGAGCGTCGCCGGCGCGACCCAGAGCGTCCGGCGCACGGTGTGGAGCCGGACGAGGGTGCGGTCCTCGTACAGCGCCCGCTCGACGTCGGCCCGGCCGGCGGCCCCCGTGCGGGCCCGGGCCGACAGGTGGACGCTGATCGGGTCGCTGGCGTGGAGGACGACGACGGCCTCGGCCGCCGCTTCCGCCGTGGCGACCGGGGCGGCGAGGGCGTGGCGCCGGCCCAGCCGGGCCCGCCGCTCGGCGACGTCGACCCGGCGGTTCATCGGTCGGACCCTACGATGCAGAGGTGACCGAGCCTCGCCCGATCTCCATCGTCCCGTCGGTGCTCCCCGCCGACTTCAGCCGGCTGGGCGAGGAGTGCATCGCCCTGGCCGAGGCGGGCGTCGACCGCATCCAGTGGGACGTGATGGACGGGCGCTTCGTGCCCAACCTCACCTTCGGCCCCGACGTCATCGCCAGCTGCCGCAAGCACGTCGACGTCCCCTTCGAGGCCCACCTGATGGTGCTCGACCCCGACGAGCTGGCCGGTCGCTACGTCGACGCCGGCTGCGAGATCCTGATCGTCCACGCCGAGACCGCGCCCCACCTCCACCGCACCCTCGCCCGGGTGCGCGAGCTCGGCGCCAGCCCCGCCGTCGCCCTCAACCCGGCCACACCGGTCGCCGCCGTCCAGCACGTGCTCGACCTGGTCGACATGGTGCTGGTCATGACGGTGAACCCCGGGTTCGGCGGCCAGGACTACATCGCCACCATGGAGCCCAAGGTGGCCGAGGTCCGGGCGCTGGCCGACGCCCAGGGCCTCACCCTCGACGTCGAGGTCGACGGCGGCATCGGGCCGAACACGATCGCCGGGGCCGTGGCCGCGGGGGCCAACGTCCTCATCGCCGGCAGCGCCCTCTACCGCGACCCCGAGGGGCTGGGCCACGCCGTCGCCGACCTGCGGGCCCGGGCCGAGGCGGCGCGGGCCTCGTGAGAGGCGTCCCGTTCCTCCTGGTCGCCGTCCTCGCCCTGCTGCCGGCCTGCTCCGACGACGGCGACAGCGAGGCCTTCTGCGAGCGGCTCGGCGACACCGAGCAGCTGGGCGACATCCTGGGCGAGCTCGACACCAGCGATCCGGCCGGCATGGAGGACCGCCTCCAGCGGGCGCTGGAGGGGTTCCGGGAGCTCGAGGCCGACGCCCCCGGCGAGATCCGCGACGACGTGGCCCGGATCCGCCAGGGCGTCGAGCTGGTGCTGGAGGCGGTCGAGGACAACGCCGACGACCTCCCCGCGGCCCGTCAGGCGATCGCCGGCGAGCTCGACGAGCTCTCGGGTCTGGCCCAGGCCGGCGAGGCGGTGGTGGCCTACGCCGAGGACGAGTGCGGCCTCGACCTCGAGGGCGGGACCCCCACGACCGGGGGCTAGCTCAGAGCATCTCCTGGCGGCGGCTGGTGACCTGGTCGATGATCCCGTACTCCTGGGCCTCGGCGGCGGTGAACCAGCGGTCGCGCTCGGAGTCGGCCTCGATCTGCTCGACCGGCTGGCCGGTGTGCTCGGCGATGCGCTGGGCCATGATCTTCTTCACGTAGAGGATCTGCTCGGCCTGGATCTGGATGTCGCTGGCCTGGCCCTGGAAGCCACCCGAGGGCTGGTGCATCATCACCCGGGCGTGGGGCAGGGCGAAGCGCTTGCCCTTGGCCCCGGCGCACAGCAGGAACTGGCCCATCGACGCGGCCAGGCCCATGCAGATGGTGCCGACCTCGGGCGTGATCAGCTGCATGGTGTCGTAGATGGCCATCCCGGCGGTGACCGAGCCACCCGGGCTGTTGATGTACAGCCAGATGTCCTTGTCGGAGTCCTCGCCCTCCAGGTAGAGCAGCTGGGCGGTGATCAGGTTGGCGATGGTGTCGTTGACCTCGGAGCCGAGGAACACGATGCGGTTCTGGAGCAGTCGGTTGAACACCTCGCCCTGCGGGTCGAACCCGGGGCCGGCGGCGGTGATGGGAGCGATCGGAGGCTGAGCCATAGACGTCGGAGGCTAGCGGCCACCCCCGGCCGTCCACGCCTACGCTGGCGGGGCCGCCGGCGTACTCCAACTGGCAGAGAGGCCGCGTTTAGGGCGCGGGCAGTGTGGGTTCGAATCCCACCGCCGGCACGGATGAGAATCCTGCGATGCCGGAGGGGCACACGATCCACCGCCAGGCCCGGGAGCAGCGGGCGGACCTGGCGGGACACGCCCTGCGGACGAACGTGGTGCAGGAGCGGTTCGCCGGCGCCGCGGCCCGGCTCGACGGACAGGTCCTCACCGACGTCGAGGCCTACGGCAAGCACCTGTTCCAGACCTGGGAGGACGGGTCGGTCGTCCACGTGCACCTCGGGCTCTACGGGAAGTGGCGCCGCCAGCCGGTGCCGCCCGAGGCCATGGTCGGCGCCGTCCGGCTCCGGCTCGTGGGTCCGACCCGGGCCTGGGACCTGGCCGGCGCCACCGTCTGCGCCCTGGTCACGCCGGACGAG
>DASVEC010000631.1:0-7079 GCA_036380755.1 Iamia sp.
ACCGCCGACCCCACCGTCGCCCCGATCCTCAATCGCGCCCTCGCCGGCCGGCCCGCGGTCGACCTCGGCGGCTACGACCCCGCCTTCGCCGAGGCGTGGGGCGAGGCGGCCGGAGCCATCTCGGCGTGGGTCCGCCACGCCGGCGTCTTCCGGCGGCGGCCGCCGGGACGGTCGAGCGGCGGCCGCGGCCAGCGGCTGGGCCTCGTCCTCGGGCTGGGCTTCGGGCTCGGTCTCCCGCTCGTCCTCGGGGCCTTCTTCCTGGGCCAGGAGTTCGGGATCCTCCGCGCCCCGATCGCCGTGCTCCTCGCCCTCCTCCTCCCGTTCATCACCGCCATGGGCGTCTACTGGAAGCTGGTGCGCAGCCTGAGCTGGCGGGGCTCCGCCATCGCCCTGCGCACCGAGTCGTTCCGGCGCTTCCTCCACGACAGCGAGGCCCAGCACGTCGAGTGGGCCTGGCAGAACGGGGTCCTGCGAGAGTACGCCGCCTGGGCCGTCGCCCTCGGCGAGGCCAAGGCCTGGGGTCGGGCCCTCGAGGCCTCCGCCGTCCCGCCCGCCGAACAGGGCTACGCCTCGGCCGTCATGGTCCCCGCCGTCCACGCCTCGAGCTTCAGCTCCACCCACACCGCCCCCAGCTCCAGCGGCGGCGGCGACGGTGGCGGCGGCTCGGTCGGGGGCGGCGACGGAGGCGGAGGTGGAGGGTCGTGGTGATCGGATCGCTCAAGGTGCGGCACGCGGTGCTGGCCGTGCTCGTCGTGGTGCTGGCCGGGCTGGCCTTCGGGGGCTGTCTCGGGCCGGCGGTCGGCGACCAGCGCATCACCGCCTACGACGTGGTGGCCACCATCCGCGAGGACCGCACGGTGGCCGTGCGCGAGGTCATCGACTGGGACTTCGGGGGCGAGGACCGCCACGGCATCTTCCGCACCATCCCGTCCAGCGGCGGCGTGCCCGACGACATCGAGGTGTCCTCCCCCGACGCCCCCGATCAGTTCACCGTCGCCTCGATCGGCGACACCGAGATCAAGATCGGCGACCCCAACGCGACGATCAGCGGCCGGCACCGCTACGTGATCTCCTACGTCCTGCCGGCGACCATCGAGGGCGATCGCTTCGCCCTCAACGCCATCGGCGACCAGTGGGAGGTCCCCATCGAGGACGTCACCATCACCGTCCTCGGCGCCGACCTGGCCGCCACCGACTGCTTCACCGGTCCCCTGGGCTCGACCGATCGCTGCCCGATCGACGAGGTCGGCGACGGCTATCGCACGGTGATGGAGGACCTCGGCGCCCGCGAGGCCGTCACCGTGCAGGGCGACATCGTGGCCACCCGGCCGGCCGATCTGCCCGAGCTCCCCGTCTTCGAGGATCGGGACGCCTCGGCCCGCGTGCGGTGGGCGGGCATCGTCGCCGGGCTGGGCCTGGTCACGGCGGCCGCCGTCTACGTCATCTGCCGCATCGTGGGTCGCAACGAGGTGGCGGGCGGCGGCGCCACCGACGCCGCCTTCGCCTACGGGAACGAGACGTTCGGGCCCGACCACGCCGCCCCGCCGGCCGCGCCCCCGGACCTGCCGGGCGGCACCCGGCTGGTGGCCGACACCCGCCTGGGCGAGCTCGCCGGCGTCGAGTTCGTGCCCCCCGGGGGCGTCGAGCCGTGGCAGGCCGCGGTCGTGCTGCGAGAGAAGATCGACGACCGCACCGTCGGCGCCTGGTTCTCGTCGCTCGCCGCCCACGACATCGTCACCCTCGAGACCCGTGAGACCGGCAGCGTCTGGCTCCGCCCGGGACCCAAGGCGGCCGAGGCCGACGCCGTCGCCGCCCCGATCCTCAACCAGGCCTTCGGCACCAACGACGAGGTGGTGCTCGGCACCTACAACGCCCGCTTCTCGACGGCGTGGGGCCAGGCCGGGCGGGCGATCGACGCCTGGACGCAGTCGGCCGGGGTGTTCCGGCGCCGCCCGCCCCGGTACCGAGCCGGCTCGTCGGGTCGCACCGGCCCGCCGTGGGCCTGTCTCGTCCCGGCCGCCTTCTTCGTGCTGGCCGGGGGCGGGAGCGTCGCCGCCGGGTTCCGCACCTCGTTCGCGGCGGTGGCCCTCACCCTGGTCCTCGTGGGCGGTGCCGCCATGGCCTTCTACTCCGTGCTGACCCGGGGGCTGACGGCCCGGGGCTCGGCCATCGCCCTCCGGGCCGAGTCGTTCCGCCGCTTCCTCCACGACAGCGAGGCCCAGCACGTCGAGTGGGCCTGGCAGAACGGCCTCCTCCGGGAGTACTCGGCGTGGGCCGTCGCCCTCGGCGAGGCCGACGCCTGGAACAGCGCCATGACCGCGTCGTCGGTGCCCCCGGTCGAGGTCAGCTCGAACACCGGCGTCCTCTACCCCGCCCTCTACGCCTCGTCCTTCTCGTCCACGACCACTGCCCCCCAGACCTCGTCCGGCAGCGGCGGCGGCTTCAGCTCCGGTTCCGGCTCCGGCTTCTCCGGCGGCGGGTTCTCCGGTGGTGGCGGAGGCGGTGGAGGCGGCGGCAGCTGGTAGCCCGCCGGATCAGGGCTGGAGGAGGGTGAGGGTGGCCTCGGCCCGCTGGGCCAGGGCCAGGGCGCCCTGGGCCGACGCCACCGTGATCGCGGTGCGGATGCAGGCCTCCCCCTGGACCGGCTCGCCCCGGCGCCACAGGGCCTCGCCCCGAAGCCGGTGGAGCTCGGCCTCGTACCAGCGCTCGCCGGTGGACTCCACCTCGGCCAGCCCGTCCTCGGCGGCGGCCACGGCGTCGTCGAGCCGATCGGCCGCGAGGTAGCAATCGGCCAGGAAGGCCGGGAACACGTGGAGCAGCATGCGGGCGCCGGAGGCCTTCACCCCGGACCGCCCGGCCTCGATCAGCGCCGCCCCCTCGTCGAGGTCGCCGTCGGCGGCCAGCGCCCAGCCCTGGTTGGCCATGAAGTAGGGCATGAACATCACGAAGCCCCCCTGGCGGGCGATGGCGAGGGCCTCGTCGGTCCGCTCCAGCACCACGTCCACGTCCTGGCGCAGCGTGGCGATCAGACACGAGAACCACATCGCGAAGCTGGCGGCGTACCCGTCGGGATCCTCGGCCTTCGACTCCCCCACCGCCGTGATCACCAGCTCCTCGGCCCCATCGGGGTCACCGGCCATCCACAGGTTCCAGGCCAGGAAGACGCGGGTCCACACCCACGCTCCCTCCATCACGACGCCCTCGACGGCGGGCGCGTGGCCGGCCTCGCACATGGCCATGGCCGCGTCGAGGTGCACGCGGGCGGCCCGGATGTCGCCCTGGTGGTTGTGGGCCGCCCCCAGCGTCATGTGGCCGGCGAGGGCCAGGCCCGGCTGCGTGTCCGGGTCGACGAGGTCGAGCATCTGGTGCCCGATCTCGATGGCGGCGGCGAACTCGGTGCGGACCTCCAGGTAGATGCTGAGGCGCCACAGCGACGCCAGCAGCCGCTCCGGGTCGTCCACCTCGAGGCTGAGCGCCCGCATCCGCTCGCACGCGGCCGCCACCCGGGCCGAGGCGTACCCCTCGACGACGGTGAGCAGCTGGCTGAGCTGGTCCTGCACCCGCAGCTCGAGCGTGGCCCGGTCAGCGCCGGTCGGGAGGTGGTCGACGATCGACAAGGCGGCGGCGAGGTGGTCCTCGGCCTGCTCGTAGGCGAGGGCCGACTGCGACCAGCGGGCGGCCCGGAGGAGGTGATCGACGGCGTCGGCCGGCTCGCCCAGCGGCAGGGCGCGGGACCGGTGGGTGGCGATCACGACCAGGTGGGGACCGTCGCCGTCGCCGTGGCGGGCTTGGAGGGCTTCGGCCGCGCCGAGGTGGAGACGGGCCCGCCCGATGGCCGTCAGCTCGTCGTACAGGGTCTCGTTCACCAGGCCGTGCGAGAAGCGGAAGCCGCCGACGACCCCCGGCGTCGGTTCCACCAGCCCGGCGGCGAGGGCCGGCTCCAGCCGCTCGAGGGTGGTGGCGGGGTCGAGCTCGGCCACGTCGGCCAGCACCGCCAGGTCGTGGCGCAGGCCGAGCACGGCCGCGGCCCGGAGCAGGTCGACGGCGTCCGGCTCGAGCGCGCTGGCCCGGCGCCGGATCACCTCCCGGACACCGGTGGGCACCGTCCGGGCGTCGCCGCTGGCCATGAGGCGCAGCAGCTCGGAGAGGAAGAAGGGGTTGCCCTGGGTGCGCTCGTGGAGCGAGGCCACCAGCCCAGTGTCGATCACCGGCACCTCGACGGCGGCGGCCGCGTCGGCGACGAAGCGGGCCACATCGCCCCGGCCCAGCCCGTCGAGGACGAGCCGGCGGACGGCGGGCGAGCGGCCCAGCTCGGCCAGGGCGTCGCCGAGGGCCTCGCCGACGATTGGGTCGATCGACCGGTGGGTGGTCACGACGAGGACGCGGGCGGGACCGAGGTGGGCGCCGAGGAAGGCGAGCAGCTCGAGCGACGGGCCGTCGGCCCAGTGGACGTCGTCGAGCACGGCGACGATGGGCCGGTGGGCCGACAGCCGGCGGAGGAACGAGGTGACGGCCTCGTAGACCCGGAAGCGAGCGGCGTCGGGGTCGACCGGGGCCAGCGGCTCGGGGGTGCCGTCGAGGTCGAGGACGGCCGGGACGATCTGGGCCAGGTCGGCGGTGCTGCGCCCGAGGGCGTCCCGCAGCTCGTCGGGGTCGCCCCGCGCGACCAGGGCCTCGACGATCTGCGTCCACGGCCAGAACGCCGGTGCCCCCTTGCCCTCGAAGCAGCGGCCCCACACGACGACGTCGCCCGCGGCCTCGGCCGCCGCGGCCAGCTCGTCGGCCAGGCGGGTCTTGCCGATGCCGGGCTCGCCGCCCACCGACGTGATCCGGCCGTGGCCGGACCGGGCGTCGGCCAGATCGGCGTGGAGCGCGGCCAGCTCGTCCTTCCGCCCGATGAACGACGCCGTGCGCCGCTCGGGGGGCGGCGCCGGCGTGGCGGGTGCCGCGGCGGCGGGCTTCTCCGTCTGCGCCTCAGCGGGGTCGGGCGGGACCCAGTCGAGGACCCGGTCCTGGGCCAAGATGGCGGCCTCCAGCTCGACCAGGTCACGACCCGGGGTGATGCCGAGCTCGTCGGCCAGCACCTCGCGCAGAGCGCTGAAGGTCCGCAGCGCCTCGGCCTGACGACCCGACCGGTACAGCGCCAGCATCAGGTACCGGCTGAGGCTCTCCCGCAGCGGGTTGGCGGCCACGGCGGCGTCGAGACGACCGACGACCTCGGCGTGGCGGCCCAGGGCGAGGTCGGCCCGCGCCCACCCGTCGAGCGCCGCCAGCCGGGCCTCCTCCAGAGCGGTCGCCGTCGCCCGGGCGAAGGGGGCGTCGGCCGCCTCGCCCAGCGCCGGCCCCCGCCACAGCGCGAGCGCCTCGGCGAAGCGGTCCGACGCCTCCCGCCAGCGCTCGGCCTCGGCGTGGCGATGCGCCTCCCGGTTGAGGGTCTCGAAGCCGGTGATGTCGAGCTGGCCCGGATCGAGCTCGAGCACGTAGCCCGGCGATCGGGTGATCAGCACCCGACCGGCACGGTCCGATCCCTCCGGCTCGAGCGCCTTGCGCAGACCGGAGAGGTAGCCGTGCAGCGTCGCCGTGGCAGTGGCCGGCGCCTCGCCGTCCCACAGCCGGTCGACCAGCATGTCCGTGGGCACGATCCGGTTGGCGTGCAGCAGCAAGATGGTGAGGATCGAGCGCACCTTGGCCGTGCCGACGTCGACCGGCCCGTCCTCGTCGACGACCTCCAGGTTCCCCAAGAGCCGAAACCCGAGTCCGCCCATTCGGGTGAGCGTACGCCCACCCCGCAACCCCCGAGGCCGGGCGAGATCAGGCCCGGCCCGATGACGATCAAGGACGGAAGACGCACGGCCCGGCGCAGCCGCTGGGGGTCTGGGGGTCTCCCCCAGAAGGGACGGCCGGAGGCGAGGAACGAGGCGGAGGCCGTCAGAACAGCGCGAGCGCAGCGAGCACGATCAGTTCGAGGAGGAAACCGAGCGCAGCGAGGTTTCCGACGAGAGAACTACGTGTTGGCTTCGCGGTCGAGCCAGCCGAGGAGGACGGCGATGGCGCGGGGGTCGTGGCGGAGCTGGTGGCCGGCGCCGCCGATGATGCGGAGCTCGGCCGAGCCGTGGGAGTCGGCGAGGAAGCGGGCGTCGAACTGGGGCACGGCCTCGTCGTCGGCCCCGTGGACGAGGAGCAGGGGCCGCGGGGCCAGGTCCTTGGCCACCGCGACCGGGCGGATCTGACGCAGCTCGCGGGTCCACATCTCGGGCTGGGGCGGGAAGCCGCGGGTCGAGATGATGCCGACGTCGCGAGCGTGCTGCAGCAGGCGGCGGGGATGGCTGGCCCAGTCGTCGAAGTCGGCGGGGGCACCGAGGGCGGCCACGCCGAGGACGCCGGGGTCGGTGGCACCGGCGCAGATCGCCAGCCCGCCGCCGGTGCCGAAGCCGGCCAGCCAGGTCCGCTCGACCTCGGGCTGGGCCCGCAGCTCGGCCAGCCCGGCGGCGATGTCGGACCGCCAGCCCCCGAGCGAGAAGTCACCCTGCGACCCGCCCGCGCCCCGGAGCCGCAGGGCCAGGACGATCCACCCCAGGGTCGTGGCGATGCGGTCGGCCAGCTCGGGCAGGTCCTTGCCGGCATCGGCGGCGCCGGCAGTGACCGGCGGCAGCCCGTGGGTCAGCACCAGGCCGGGACGGCTGGCGGTGCTGGTCCGCGCCCGCGGCCGGGCGAGGTGCCCGACGAGGGCGAGCCGCCCCGACCGGACCGGGTGCTCGTCGACCGCCACGGGCGAGGCCTAGGCCTCGGCGTCGATGTCGACCTCGGCGCGGTGGGTGGCGCGGGTCTCGGGGCAGCGGCACAGGCGGTAGCCCCGGTTGCGGGCCTCGGGGAGGGTGTCGGGACCGAAGCTCAGGTAGGTCCGGGCCTCCATCAGCTCGCCGATCACGTCGGGCTCGCAGTGATCGAGGTCGTGGACCCGCTGGTCGCGCTTGTCGCCGACCCAGCGGTTGTGCTCGAACCGGGTGGGACGCTCCATGGCGGCAGAGGATACGGCGACGACCGAACCGGGCCGAAACCGCAGGTCGCCGGGGCCGCCC
>DASVEC010000632.1:0-12422 GCA_036380755.1 Iamia sp.
CCGAGCCCATGGCCCCGATGGTGAAGGCGTAGCCCTGGGCGTGACGGCTCACGGCGGCCTCGGTCTCGGCCTCGGAGCCGGTGAGCTCGACGGCGACGGGAGCGACCAGGTCGAGCGCGTCGAGGGTGCGCCCCGCGGCGGCGGCCGCCTCCCGCAGCGGCGCCAGGACGACGTCGGCCGCCTCGGGGACGAAGGCGTTGCCCAGCCACCCGTCGGCGGCCTCGCCCGTGAGCCGGAGGTTGGCCGGGCCCATGGCGGCGACGTACACGGGCACGTGGGCAGGTGCGACGAGCGGTCGGAGCGCCCGGCCCTCGCTGTCGGGGAGGGGCAGCGGGTAGATCTCGCCGTCGTGGGCCAGCCGCTCGCCCCGGCTCACGATGCGGA
This sequence comes from Iamia sp., assembly GCA_036380755.1. Lineage (GTDB taxonomy): Bacteria > Actinomycetota > Acidimicrobiia > Acidimicrobiales > Iamiaceae > Iamia. The sequence continues at coordinate 385 of DASVEC010000632.1, forward strand.
CGATCTCGATGGTCTCCCGCGTGGTCTGCACCGGCCGGGTGAAGCGCACGCCGTGCCAGCCCTCCATCACCTGCGGCCCGGACACCCCGATGCCGAGGGTGAAGCGGCCGCCCGACAGTGATTGGAGGCTGAGGGCGCTGGTGGCCAGCAGGGCGGGGCTGCGCGAGCCGAGCTGGACCACGAACGTGCCCAGCCCGATGGTCGTGGTCTGGGCGGCGACGTGGGCCAGACCGGTGAGGGCGTCGTAGCCCCAGACCTCGGGCACCCAGAGTGAGGTGACGCCGAGGTCCTCCAGCCGGCGGGCGTGGGCGCCGGCGCCGGGCGCGTGGGGATCGAAGGCGACGCCGAGCCGCATCAGCCCACCAGCAGCTGGCGCTCCGCAAGCATCTGGTGGACGGCCGAGGCGACGTTCGCCATCTCCTTCTTGGCCTTGCTGGCTCCCATGGCTCCGCCACTCCAGCCGCTCGACGCCGGGGCCACGACCAGCTTGGTGGTGCCCTCCTGGTCGCCCTGCGAGACGGCGTAGTCGAGCACCATCCGCCGGGCGAACCCACCGGCCAGGGCCCGGGCCGCCTTGGAGCCGACCTCGGCCCGACCGGCCCAGCCGGTCTCGTCGGGGGTGACGGTGTAGCCCTGGGCGACCAGGGCCTCGTTCAGGGCGGTCAGCACGGCGCTGCCGTCGGCGCCGGTGTTCCAGGTGGCAGGTTCCATGGGCCGGATCGTAGGACCCCGTCGCCCCGGGCGCGACCACACAGTTCACTCATGCAACCGACTGGGCTACCGTCGGCGCGTGCGCTACCGCGACTGCCCGTCCGTCGAGGTCACCGAGCGGATCACCGTCGACCCGGCCGCGGCGTGGGCCGCCGTCACCGACATCACCCTGCCGTGCCGGTTCTCCTCCGAGCTGTGCGCCGTGGCGTGGCTCGACGGGGCCACCGAGCCGGTCGTCGGGGCCCGCTTCGAGGGGCGCAACCGCAACGAGCACCTCGGCGAGTGGACGACCACCTGCACCGTCGCCGAGGTCGACCCGCCCCGCCGCTGGACGTGGGAGGTGAGCGCCGGCGCCGAGACCTGGTCGACCTGGGGCTTCGAGATCGACCCGGTGCGCGACGGCGTGGTCGTCCGCCAGTGGTTCCGCATGGGCCCGGGCCGGTCGGGCCTCAACATCGCCATCGACGCCATGCCCGACCGCGAGGGCCGCATCATCGAGGTCCGCCTGGCCGAGCACCGCACCGCCATGGCCGCCAACCTCGCCGGTCTCAAGGCCGAGCTCGAGGGCGCCGCCTCCTAGACCGGGCGAGGCCCGGTGGGGCCCTGGCGGGCGCGGGAGAAGAGGACGACGACGGCCGTCGTCAGGGCCACGACCACGACGATGACCACGATCGTCCCGATGATCGACGGGTCGTCGTCGGTCTCCCTCGGCACCGTCGGGGTCGGCTCGGCGTCATCGGCGGGACCGAACGTCACCGGGTCGTCGCCGGGGCCACCGGCCGACGGCGCCACGTCGGAGACGACCACCGGGTCCTTGGTCACGTCGTAGGCCGGCATGCCCTCGGGCGGACGGGCCACGACGGCGACCCAGCCAGGGGTGAGCTCGTCGGGGATCGGCACGTCGACCACGAACCCGTAGTCGGCATCCGCGTCCCCCGTGGCGACCACGTGCTCGACCTCCCGCTGGACCAGCACGATCTCGATCCCGACGTGAGGATCGCCGAGCACACCGACTCCCGCCGGCGGGGCGCCGGTGTCGTAGCAGTCGTCCCCCCAGCCGGTGCCGACGACGTGGATGGTGTCGGACCGGTCGACCGTCCCCACCGTGTGCTCGATGGTGGGGCCGATGCAATCCGCCCCGGCCGGATGGCTCGTCGCCAGGCCCACCACGACGACGAGCACGGACGCGAGGACGAGACGGCGGAGAGTCACGGACGGCTCCGACGACCGCTCCGGCGCCCGGGTTCCGGGGCCGAGCAGGCATGCTGTCGACGTGAGCTGCAGGATCGAGGGGGACTTCGCCGCCGACGGGGCGGTGTGCGTGCGGGGGGCGTTCACCCCGGACGAGGTAGACCTGGCGACCGACGCCATCGAGGCCACCCTGGCGGCCCTGTCCCCCACGGCCAAGCGGGCGAGCACCGACGACGACGGTGCCTTCGTCGAGGACTTCTGCCGCTGGAGCGAGATCCCCGCCATCGAGGAGCTGGCCCGCACCTCGGCGGCCGCCGCCATCGCCGCCGAGCTGACCGGCGCCCGCACCATCCGGCTCTACCACGACCACGTGCTGGTCAAGGAGGCCGGCACCCGCCAGCGCACCCCGTGGCACCAGGACCTGCCGTACTACAACGTCGACGGCGCTCAGCTGGTGAGCATGTGGATGCCGGTCGACCCGGTGCCTCGCGCGTCGTCGCTCGAGCTGGTGGCCGGCTCGCACCTCGGGCCCTGGTTCATGCCCCGCACCTTCCTCGACGGCCAGGCGAGGTGGTTCCCCGAGGGAACGCTGGCCGACCTGCCCGACATCGACGGCGACCCCGGAGCCCACCGGATCCTGGCGTGGGACCTCGAGCCGGGCGACGCCGTCTTCTTCCACATGCTCACCCTCCACGCCGCCGCCGGGTTCTCCGGGCCGGGTCGACGCCGGGTGCTGTCGCTCCGGTTCCTGGGCGACGACGCCGTCCACGCGCCGCGCCCGTGGGCCACGTCGCCGCCGTTCCCCGGCCTGGCCGACGAGCTGTCGGCCGGCGCGCCGATGGACCACCCGCTGTTCCCCGTGGTCTGGGCGGCCTGACGTGGAGCGCACGCCGCTGGCCGGCCGGGTCGAGGCTGGTCGAGCCTTCACCGCTACCCGCCGGGTCCGCTGGGGCGATGCCGATCGCCGCGGCCGTCTCCGCCTCGACGGGATCGCCCGCTACCTCCAGGACGTGTCGAACGACGACACCCGCGACGTCGGGCTCGGGCTGCACCTGCCGTGGGTCGTGCGCCGGACCGTCGTCGACGTCGTCACCCCGCCCGTCGCCGGCGAGGTCCTGACCCTCACGACCTTCTGCGGCGGGCTGGGGACGGCCTGGGCCGAGCGCCGCACGACGATCGAGGGCGACGGCGGCGGTCACGTCGAGGCCGCCTCGCTGTGGGTCGCCATCGACCGCGACACCAACCGCCCGACTCGCCTCAGCCCCGAGTTCGTCGCCCTGTACGGCTCGGCCGCCGACGGGCGCACCGTCGGCGCCCGTCTCCGCCACCCCCGTCCCGACGGCGGGGCCGAGTCCCGGCCGTGGCCCCTCCGCAGCACCGACCACGACGGCATGGGCCACGTCAACAACGCGGCCACGTGGGAGCCGGTGGAGGACGAGCTCGACCGGCTCCGGCGGGTGCCCGTGCGGGCCGAGGTCGAGTACCCCGGCGCCATCGAGCCCCGCGACGAGGTCGAGCTGCGCGCCACGCTCGTCGACGACGTGCTGCGGCTCTGGCTGCTGGTCGACGGCGGGGTGCGGGCATCGGCGCTGGTCCTGACCACGCCGCGCTAGGTTCTCCCATTGTGGAAACGGTCGTAGCCACGAAGCGGGCGCGCGCCGAGGGCGCACCGCTCGGACCCGGCTCGGTGCTGTGGCGCATCGCCGGCGACGGTCGGGGCCTGATGACGGGCACCTCGGCGGGCATCCTCCAGCTCCTGCACCCCGGTCTGGGCGCCGGCGTCACCGACCACTCGGCCTTCTTCACCGAGCCCTGGGCCCGCATCATCCGCTCGATCCCCCAGATCTGGGGGACGATCTTCGCCCTCGACGACGAGGCCGGGGACCGGAACGGTCGCGCCATCCGCGACCTCCACCCCGACATCAAGGGCGTCGACCACGAGGGGCGCCGCTACCACGCCCTCGACCCCGATGTCTTCTGGTGGGCCCACGCCACCTTCACCTGGGAGTTCCTGCGGGCCGCGGAGCTGTTCTTCCCGCTGCCGCTCACCCGGGCCGAGAAGGAGCAGCTCTACGCCGAGAGCGTCACGTGGTACCGCCGCTACGGCGTCAGCGATCGGCCCGTCCCCACCGACCTGGCCGCCTTCGAGACCCGCTTCGCCGAGATCTGCGCCCACGAGCTGGAGCTGACCCCTGCGGCCGACTGGGTGCTCCACCCACCGGAGGAGGCCCCGGAGCTGCCCGAGGCGCCGCTGCCCCTGCCGCTGCGGCCGGCCGCCCCCGTCATCACCTGGCTGCGGGGCGAGAACCTCCGGCTGGTCACGCTCGGGTCCATGCCCGACGTCGTGCGCCGCCGCTTCGCCATCCCGTGGACGCACCGCGACCGGCTGGCGTTCGCGGCCACGGCGATGACGTTCCGCTCCGTCGGTGCCACCCTCGGCCCCCGCGCCTTCGACGTCTTCTTCCCGCCGGGGACGCCGCGCCGCTGAGTCCCGTTTCGAACTCGGGTCGCAACAGAGGCGGCAGTACCCTGCGGGGTCCCCCGAGGTCGAGGAGCCTTCCGTTGCTGACGATGCAAGCTGCCCTGCTGGGTCTCTCCGAGTTCTGGGCGGCACGCGGCGGTGCGATCGTGCAGCCCTACAACACCGAGGTCGGGGCGGGCACCATGAACCCGGCCACCTTCCTCCGGGTGCTCGGGCCCGAGCCGTGGAGGGTCGGCTACGTCGAGCCCAGCGTGCGCCCCGACGACAGCCGCTACGGCGACAACCCCAACCGGCTCCAGACCCACACCCAGTTCCAGGTCATCCTCAAGCCCGAGCCCCGCGACCCCCAGGAGCTGTACCTGAAGTCGCTGGTGCACCTGGGCATCGACGTGGCCGCCCACGACATCCGCTTCGTCGAGGACAACTGGGAGTCGCCGGCACTCGGGGCATGGGGCCTGGGCTGGGAGGTCTGGCTCGACGGCCAGGAGATCACCCAGTTCACCTACTTCCAGCAGGCCGGCGGGCTGGTCCTCGACCCCCCCGCCACCGAGATCACCTACGGCATGGAGCGCATCCTCATGGCGCTCCACGGGATCGACCACTTCAAGGACGTCCCCTACGCCGACGGCATCACCTACGGGGAGCTGTTCGCCCAGGGCGAGTACGAGTGGAGCACCTTCTACCTCGACACCGCCGACGTCGACCTGCTGCGCCGCCAGCTCGCCGACCACGAGACCGAGGCCCGGCGGCTGATCGGGCTGGGCCTGCCCATCCCGGCCCACTCCCAGATCCTCAAGTGCTCGCACGCCTTCAACATCCTCGACGCACGGGGCGCCATGGGCACCACCGAGCGGGCCCGCGCCTTCGCGGCCATGCGGGGCCTGGCCCACGACGTGGCCGAGCTGTGGCGGGACAAGCGCGAGGAGCTCGGCTTCCCCCTGGGCCAGGCCGACACGCCCGACGACATGGACAGGCCCGAGGGCTCCGAGCAGCTGCGCGACGGCCCCCGGACCTTCTTCCTCGAGCTGGGCGTCGAGGAGCTCCCAGCCGCCGACGTCGCCCACGCCCTCGCCGTCCTCGAGCGCGAGACGCCGGCCCGTCTGGCCGCCGCTCGGCTCGAGCACGGGGCCGTCCGGGTGGTGGGGACACCTCGGCGGCTGATCGTCGAGGTGGCCGACGTGGCCACGGCCCAGCCGGACCGCCAGGTCACCGTCCGGGGACCCAAGACCGCCGCCGCCTTCGACGCCGACGGCAACCCCACCAAGGCGGCCGAGGGCTTCGCCCGGTCGCGCGGCACCACTGTCGACGCCCTGACACGCGTCGAGGAGAAGGGCGTGGAGCACCTGGCGTTCGAGAGCCGGGAGGAGGGCCGGCCGGCGGCCGAGGCCCTGGTCTTCCTCGTGCCGGATCTGCTGGACACGATCCGCTTCGGGCGCAACATGCGCTGGCGACCCGGGACGACCATGGCCTTCAGCCGCCCGGTGCGGTGGCTCGTCGCCCTGCTCGGCGACGAGGCGGTGCCCACCGACTGGGCCGGCGTGCCCGTGCGGAGCACGACGCGCCTGTTCCGCTCGACCGGCGAGCCAGAGGCCACCTTCGCCTCGGCCGAGACCGCCATCGCCACGCTGGAGGCCCACGGCATCGTCCCCGACCCCGCCGCGCGCCGGGCGCAGATCGTCGACGGCGCCCAGGCCCTGGCGGCCGAGGTCGGTGGCACGGTCGACGTCGAGCGTTGGCGCCGGCTCATCGACGAGGTCGTGAACCTCGTCGAGGCACCCACGCCGGTGCTGGGGTCGTTCGACCCCGTGCACCTCGCCCTCCCCCCGGAGGTCCTCACCGCGGTGATGTCGAAGCACCAGCGGTACCTGCCCGTCACCGCCGCCGACGGCGCCCTGCTGCCCCACTTCGTCACCGTGGCCAACGGCGAGTGCGACGCCGACGTCGTGCGCCGGGGCAACGAGGCCGTCATCTCGGCCCGCTACGCCGATGCCACCTTCTTCGTGGCCCGCGACCGGGAGACGCCGCTGGCCGACCTCGCCGCCGGGCTGGCCACGATCACCTTCGACAGCCGGCTGGGGTCGGTGCGCGACCGGGTCGACCGCATCGCGGCCACCGGTCTCGACCTGGCCGCCGCGGTGGACGCCGACGATGCCGTCGTCGCCGTGGTGAAGGAGGCCGGACCGCTGGCCAAGTTCGACCAGGCCTCGCAGATGGTCGCCGAGATGACCTCGCTCGCCGGCACCATGGCCCGCTACTACGGCGCCGACGCCGGGCTCTCGCCCGCGGTCGTCGCCGCCATCGCCGAGACCGAGCTGCCGCGGGCGGCCGGCGACGAGGTGCCCGGCACGCTGGCCGGCGCCCTGCTCTCGCTGGCCGATCGCCTCGACCTCATCACGGCCCTCTTCGCCGTCGGGGCCGAGCCCACCGGCAGCGCCGACCCCTACGGCCTGCGCCGAGCGGCCCGGGGCGTCGTGCTCGTCGCCATGTCCGGCGTCGACCCCGCCCTCGACCGGTTCGATCTCCGCGCCGGGCTGGAGCGTGCCGCGTCCCACCTGCCGGTCGACCTTCCCGACGGCCTGGTCGACACGATCCTCCCGTTCGTCCGCCGGCGCTTCGAGCAGACGCTGCTCGACCAGGGCCACCGCCACGACCTGGTCCAGGCCGCCCTCCTCCACGCCGACCGCCCGGCCCACGTGCGCGCCGCGCTGACCGACCTCACCGCCGCGGTGGGGTCCGAGCGCTTCGGTCTCGTGGCCGACGCCCTCAAGCGGGCTGACCGCCTCGTGGGCGACACCGACCGGGCCGCCCTTCCGCCGGTCGACGCCGCCCTCTTCGACGACCCCACCGAGGGCGCCCTCCTGGCCGAGCTGGAGCGGGTCGAGGCCGCCGACACCACCGGTTCGGTCGCCGGCTTCCTCGCCGCGGCCGAGCCCCTCGCCACCGCGCTCAACGCCTGCCTCGACACGGTGATGGTCATGGCCGACGACCCCGCCATCCGGGCCAACCGGCTCTCGCTCCTCGCCCGCGTCGCCGCCACCGGCGCCCCCGTCGTGGACTGGAAGGCCATCGAGTAGACCCGCGTCATGGCCTGGGATCTGCTCGTCGACCGCTCCGACCTCACCCACACCGAGCTGGTGGAGGTGCCGACCCCCACCCCCGGTGCCGGTGAGGTGGTGCTGCGGGTCGACCGGGTGGGGATGACGGCCAACAACGTCACCTACGCCGTGTTCGGCGACGCCATGAAGTACTGGGACTTCTTCCCCGCCACCGATCCCGCCTTCGGTCGGGTCCCGCTCTGGGGCTTCGCCGACGTCGAGGCCAGCACGGTGCCCGAGATCGCCGAGGGCACCCGGCTCTACGGCTACCTGCCGACCAGCAGCCACCTCGTCGTCCAGCCGGCCCAGGTCGACACACGCGGCTTCCGGGACGCCAGCGCGCACCGCCAGCACCTGCCCAGCCCGTACAACGGCCTGACCACCACCACCGAGGATCCCGCCTACGCGGTCGAGCAGGAGGACCTGCAGGTCCTGTACCGCCCGCTGTTCATGACCAGCTTCGTGCTGGCCGACTTCCTCACCGACAACGACTGCTTCGGAGCGGGGTCGGTCGTGATCAGCAGCGCGTCGAGCAAGACCTCGTACGGCACCGCCTTCCTCCTCGACGGCGTCCACCGGGTCGGCCTCACCAGCGCCGGCAACCGGGACTTCACCGAGAGCCTGGGCTGCTACGACGAGGTGCGCACCTACGACGAGATCGACGCGCTGGCCGAGGGCCCGGCGGTGTACGTCGACGTGGCCGGTGACGCCGCCGTGCGGCGGCGGGTCCACGAGCGGCTGGCGCCGGTGCACTCGGCGGTCGTCGGCGCGTCGCACCACGACGCCGCCCCCGACCTCGGCGGCGGGCAGGACCTGCCCGGCGGCCCGCCGACCTTCTTCTTCGCGCCCGACCAGATGCGCAAGCGCTCCGCCGACTGGGGTCCCGACGGGGTCGAGGTGCGCCACGCCGAGGCCTGGGCCCGCTTCGCCCCGGTGGTGGCCGGGTGGGTCGACGTCGCGGTGGGCTCGGGGCCCGAGGGTCTCGACGCCGTCTGGCACGAGGTCCTGGCCGGCACCACCCCGCCCCGCACCGGCCACGTGGTCGCGCTCACCGGCTGAGACGTCCGATCCGTCCAAGACGACCCGTCCGGACGCGTCGTACGGTCGGGACATGGCCGAGATCCATCACCACGTGTCCTACATCGAGATCGCCGCGCCGGACCTCGACGCGGCCAAGACCTTCTACGGCTCCGCCTTCGGGTGGGCCTTCACCGAGTACGGCGCCGAGTACGCCGGCATCCAGACCCCCGAGGGGGACGGCGAGGTCGGCGGTCTGAGCGCCATGGCCGAGCCGGCGCGGGGCGGGGTCCTCGTGCTGCTGTACTCCGAGGACCTGGCGGCCACCCAGGCCGCGGTCGAGGCCGCCGGCGGCACCGTCGTCAACGGCCCGTACGAGTACCCCGGTGGCCACCGCTTCCACTTCACCGACCCCGCCGGCAACGAGCTCGGCGTCTTCGCCCACGGCTAGGGGCTGATCGCCACCAGGTGGCCGGTCGCCGACTCCAGGCGGAAGGGGGCGCGGCCCAGCGTGTCGGCGGCGAAGCGCAGGCGGTCGCCGTGCAGGACCCGGCGCCGGCCGTCCATGTCGACCAGCACGGTGCCGTCGCCCTCCAGCGCCACCAGCTCGTCGTCGACCCGCAGCAGCGTGGGCGACGGCGACGGCGCCCACGACAGGGCCGTCCGCCCCGCCGCCACCGCCTCCATGATCGCCTCCGGTGAGCGGTCGGCGGCGGCCACCCACGTCGTGGGCGTGCCCGGCGCGTAGCCCTGGCCCGGCTGGTGGAAGTCGCTGCCGCCCAGCAGCACGGCGTCGGGGCGCCAGCGGTCGAGCACGCCCCACATCGCCGTCGATCCCAGGTCGCGGAACCAGCCGATGTGCCACAGCTCCAGGGCCGGCGGGAGCTCGGCCAGCGGGTGCTGCCACGAGCAGTCGCCCTCGAGCGGGTGGTTGATGCTGAGCAGCCCACCCCGGGCCTCCACCTCGGCCACCCAGGTGTCGGCCGGCTGCCGGAAGTCGATCCACCCGATGGCCCCGAAGGCGTTGGCGTGGCCGCGGGCCGTCGTGACCTCCTGGCCGGGCAGGAGGGTGAGGTCGTAGGTCGCCCCGACGCCCGGCAGGTGGGGGTGGTGCGAGACCGTGTTGTGGTCGGTGACGGCGAGCAGGTCGAGGCCGTTGGCCGTCGCCCGGGCCGCCAGCTCGGCGATGGTGGCCTCGCCGTCGGAGTGGGTGGTGTGGGAGTGGAAGTCGCCGGCGAACCAGGTCAGGCCGGCCGGCGCCGGCAGGTCCCGAGCGCTCCCGCGCCGCGCGTCGGAGGCCGGCGGCGCCGGTGGCTCGGGGTCGAGGTCGCCCACCGCCGGCGTGCTGATCGTCAGCTCCACGTCGACGCCCTCGGCCGGGACGGCGTGGAGCCCGAGCACCACCGCCCACCGACCGGCCGGCATCTCGCCCGGCTCGTAGCCCGGCGTGGCCCGGTCGCGGCGGATCACGAACCGGGAGCGGGCACCGCCCGACCAGCCCCGCCATCGCTCGGGGTCGAGGCAGCCGAGGTCGACGACCGCGGCGTCGGTGTCGTAGGCCAGCGTCACCTCGACCGAGTCGGCTCCACCCAGCTCGAACGGGATCTCCTGGTAGCGCTGGGTGGCCTGGTCGTCGAGGTCGAACCGGAGCCGGTGGACGGTGGTGCCCACGTCAGGCCAACGGGATGAGGCCGGCCGGGGCGGGGGTGAACCCGCAGGCGTCCTCGTAGAAGGGCCGGAGGTCCTCGTCGTAGTCGACGTGCAGCCACTCCAGGCCGCCCCGCTCGCGGCACGCGGCCACGGCGGCCTCGATCAGGCCCACGCCGATCCCCTGGTGCCGCGCCGACGTCGCCACCATCGTGTCGAGCACGAAGGCGTGCACGCCGCCGTCCCACGGGACGTTGACGAAGCCGACGAGGGTCTCGCCTTTACGAGCGGTGACCCAGCCGAGGCTGTGGCGCTCGACCTGGCCGACCCAGTCGTCGTCGGAGAGCAGCCGGTGCCCGAAGGCCTCGGCGTGCAGCGGGTTGACCTCGTCGTTGGCGAACGGACCCCGCCACGCGTAGGTGATGGCCATGTCAGTCCAGTCGGTGTCGGCGAAGCCGACCCCTTCAGGGTGGTGGGTGGGGTCGGAGGACGTGACGGTAACTCCCGGCCCGCCCCCGGACCGGCGCCGTTAGCGTCGCCCGCCGTGGACCTCGAGGACCTGGCCGCGCGCGTCGAGGCGACGATCACCGAGAGCCGGTTCGAGGGCGTCGTGCGGGTCGACGTCGGCGGCGAGACGATCCTCGAACGGGCCGAGGGCTGGGCGCACCGGGCCCACCGCGTGCCGATGACCGTCGACACCCGTCTGGCCACCGCCAGCGGGACCAAGGGCCTGACCGCCCTCACCGTCTTGAGCCTGGCCGCCGACGGCACCTTGCCGCTCGCCACCCCGGCCCGATCGCTGCTGGGCGCCGACCTCCCGCTCGTCGACGACCGGGTCACGATCGAGCACCTCCTCGCCCATCGCTCGGGCATCGGCGACTTCCTGGACGAGGAGGAGGCCGGCCCCATCGACGAGCACGTGCTCGCCGTCCCCGTCCACACCCTGAGCGACACCGAGTCGTTCCTCGCCGTCCTCGACGGGTACCCGCAGGTCTTCGCGCCCGACGAGCGGTTCGCCTACTGCAACGGCGGCTACGCGGTCCTCGCCCTCCTCGCCGAGCGCGCCGCCGGGCGTCCGTTCCCCGACCTCGTCGACGAGCGGGTCTGCCAGCCGGCGGGGATGGTCGACACCGCCTTCCTCCGCTCCGACGACCTTCCCGGGCGCACGGCGTCGGGCTACCTCGACGCCGAGGGCGATCGCTCCAACGTGCTCCACCTGCCCGTGCGGGGGACCGGCGACGGCGGCGCCTACACCACGGTGGCGGACGTCCACCGCCTGTGGGCGAGCATCGACCCGGCGCGGGCCGAGCAGGCCTGGGCCCCCCGCAGCGAGGACCCGGGCCTGGGGATGCGCTACGGGCTGGGCTTCTGGCTCCACCCCACCGGCTCGGCCGTGCTCCTGGAGGGCTACGACGCCGGGGTCTCGTTCCGCTCGGTCCACGACCCCGCCACCGACACCACCCACACCGTCATCGGCAGCTGGTCCGACGCCGCCTGGCCCCTCGCCCGCCTCCTCCGGGAGCGCCTCAACGACTGGTGAGGCGCTGGGCGCGGGCCTCGAGGTGGCGCTGCTCGACCCGGCTGGTGGCCCGGCGGACGGCCTCGCGATAGGCGGCGTGGGCGGCGTCGAGGTCGCCGGAGCGCTCCAGCAGGAAGGCCCGCACGGCGTGGAGCCGGTGGTGCCCGGCGAGACGCTCGTCCTCGGCCACCGCGTCGAGCACCGCCAGTCCGGCCGACGGCCCGTGGACCTCGGCCACCGCCACCGCCCGGTTGAGGGTGGCCATGGGGTTGGGGGCGACCCGTTCCAGGAGGTCGTAGAGGGCGAGGATCTGGCCCCAGTCGGTGTCCTCGGGCGTGGTCGCCTCGTCGTGGACGGCGGCGATGGCGGCCTGGAG
>DASVEC010000633.1:0-4337 GCA_036380755.1 Iamia sp.
CCTGGAGCTGCGCATCGCCCTGCGGCACTCGCAGCTCCATGTGTCGGGCTGGTGCTCCTTCCCCGCCCCCAGCCTGGGTCAGGTCTGCCTCTAGGGCCGACGGTCCCCGGCCGGAGCCGGGCGTCGCAGTATCTTCCTGCCCGATGACTCGGGCGGGTCGTCGACCTGCGCACGGTCCGGCGCTCCGCTCCCTGCACCAGGAGGTCGCCGTGGCGCGCACCGCACCCACCCTGTCCCGACGTCGCCGGGTCCTCCTCGGCGTGGCCCTCGTGGCTGCCAGCCTGGCCGCCACCACCGGCATCGGATCGAGCCCGGCCGGGGCCGGAGCCCCTCCCTACTGCGACGAGAACGACATCACGTTCTTCGTGTGCGAGAGCTACATGTCGTTCGCCCGGCGCACCCCCACCGAGGCCGAGACCGACTACTGGGCCTCGCAGCTGCCGGCCCGCAAGACCGTCTTCCTGGCCACGCTGGGCAGGAGCCTGGAGTCCCGCCATCGCATGATCGAGGCGTACTACTCCTGGTTCGCCGATGGCGAGCCCAGCGAGGCGGACACGGACTACTGGGAGGGCGAGGTCCTCAAGCCCAACGGCTTCCGCCGGCTCGAGGCCGCGCTGCTCACCTCCTACGAGGGGATCTCGTTCGTCTCCGCCGTCTACGAGACGCTGATCGGCCGCGAGCCCGAGGACGGAGAACGGATCTACTGGGAGGGCCAGGTCGTGCTGAAGGGCCGGAACCAGGTCGCGGCCGACATCGGTTACTCGGCCGAGGCCCGGAACAACCGGGTCCACTGGACCTACCAGAACGAGCTGGACTTCTTCCCCGACGTCGCCAGCCGTGACTACTGGGCCGGCCGGATCAAGAACGGCATGAGCTACCTCGACCTGCGGATCGGCCTCAAGACGGCGGCCTACCCGGAGAGCACTGGCATCTGCTCCACCCCCGCCCCGACCCTCGACTACGGCTGCGACTTCTAGGAGACCACGACCATGACCCGGACCAGCACCATCCGCAGGACCCTCGCCGCCCTCGCCGTGGCGACCGCCGGCCTGGCCGCGACCGCCGGCCTCGGGACCACGCCGGCGGGTGCCGGCGTCTCCGAGGCGTGCGAGGAGCCCGACGAGGCCACCGACTTCGTCTGCCGCGCCTACGAGTCCTTCCCCCGGCGCGGGGCGACCACCGCCGAGGTCGAGTACTGGGCGCCGCAGATGCCGGCCCGTCGCACCTTCTTCATCGCCACCCTGGCCCGGAGCCTGGAGTCCCGCGAGGAGACCGTGGTCGCGTACTACGGCCAGTTCCTGGACGGAGAGGCGCCCAGCGAGGCCGACATCGACTACTGGGTCGGCGAGGTCCTCAAGCCCAACGGGCTCCGCCGGCTCGAGGCGACCCTGTCGTCCGTCCTCGGTGGCACCGTCCCCGACTGGGTCCAGGCCATGTACGCCCAGTACCTCGATCGCGAGGCGGAGCCGGCCGAGCTCACCTACTGGACCGGCCGGGTGGCGACCCGTGGACGCAACCTCACCGCCGCCGACATCGCCTACACCCCCGAGGCCCGGGGCCTCCGTGTCCACTGGACCTTCGCCAACGAGCTCCAGTACCTCCCGGACAACGTCAGCCGGGACTACTGGGCCGAGCGGCTGCGCACCGGCACCAGCTGGCTCGACATGCGCATCGCCCTGCGATCGTCAGCGGACGGGTACGCCCAGTCGACCGGTCTCTGCTCCCCGTCGGCCCCACGGACCGGCCCGTACTGCATCTGACCAGGACCGGGCCCCGGAGGGGGCGGCAGCGGCTGGCGGCGGTATCGTGGTCCGTGCCGCGCGAGAGCGCGCCCCATCAGGAGGAACTGCGCACGTGATCGCACTCACCGACAAGGCCGCCAGCAAGGTCTCCGAGCTCATCAGCGCCGAGGGCGACGAGGGCCTGGCCCTCCGGGTCGCGGTCCGGCCCGGTGGCTGCTCGGGCTTCAGCTACGACATGTTCTTCGACAGCGAGATCGCCGACGACGACCTCTCGGTCGAGAAGGACGGCGTCAAGGTCGTGGTCGACCCGTCGAGCGCCATGCTGCTCGAGGGCGCCACCCTCGACTACGCCGACGGCCTCACCCAGGCCGGCTTCTCGATCAACAACCCCAACGCCCAGCGCACCTGCGGCTGCGGGCAGAGCTTCTCCTGAGCCCCGCCGACGGGGTCAGCCGTCGGACCGTCCTGCAGGGGGCCGTGGCCCTCGGTGGCCTGGTGGCCGTCGGGGGCCTCGCCGCGTGTGGCGACGACGGTGACGACGAGACCGGGGGCGGGACGAGCGAGCCGACCGAGTCCGAGCGCGTCCTGGTGACCATGGCCGACAGCGCGTCGAGCCTGGTCGTGGGGCAGCCGGCCCGGTTGCCGCTCGGCGTGGCCGACGCCGACGGGGCGCTCGTCGACGACCCTCCCGCCATGCTGACCGTCTCGATCGTCGACGAGGACGGCACGGAGGTCGAGACCGGCATCGAGGTGGCCAAGCGGGACGTCGGCCTGCCCCGCGCCTTCTACCCGGTGGCCTTCACCACGCCGGCGGCCGGGTTCTACCGGGTCGTCGCCGAGGTCGACGGCCAGCCCGTCGACGCCGCCTTCGAGGTCCGGCCGGCGGACGAGATCGTGATCCCCGTCCCCGGCCAGCCCCTGCCGCCGACGCCCACGCCGACGGTGACCGACGCCCGGGGCGTCGACCCGATCTGCACCCAGGACCCCCCGTGCGCCCTGCACGAGGTCGACCTGGAGACGGCGCGGGGCACGACCCCGTTGGCCGTGCTGGTGTCGACCCCGGCGTTCTGCCAGACCGCCATCTGCGGCCCGGTGCTCGACCTGTTCGTGGCCGCTCAGCCCGACGCCCCCGGCGTCACCTTCGTCCACGTCGAGGTGTACGAGTCGGCCGACGAGGTCGAGGCCGAGGGGCCGCAGGCCACCCTCGCCCCGGCGGTCGCCGCCTGGCAGCTCCCGTACGAGCCGTGCCTGTTCCTGGTGGCCGCCGACGGCACCGTGGCCGAGCGCCTCGACGTCATCTACGACGCCGACGAGCTGGCCGAGGCGTTGTCGCGCCTCACCGCGTGACCGACACCGCGCCCTCGTCGCAGCCCCGCACCGTGACGGTGGCCCTCGAGGTCGACGGCCGCCCGGTCGAGGTGGCCGACGACGGCATCACCCTCCTCGACGCCCTGCGCGACCACCTCGGCGTGCGCTCGGCCAAGGACGGCTGCTCGCCCCAGGGCCAGTGCGGGTGCTGCACGGTGCTGGTCGACGGGGCGCCCCGGGTCGCCTGCGTCACGCCCCTGCGGCGGGTCGCCGGGCGCCGGATCACCACCGTCGACGGGCTCGAGCCCGAGATCGCCGGGGCGTGGGCCGAGGCCTTCGCCGCCACCGGGGCCAGCCAGTGCGGCTTCTGCACGCCGGGGATCATCTGCCGGCTGGAGGGGGCGCGGGCCAAGGGCGTCGCCGCCGACGACGAGGCCGGCGTCGACCGGGCCCTGGCCGCCCACCTCTGCCGCTGCACCGGCTGGCGTCCCATCCACGACGCCTACGCCCTGGTCGCCGCGCCCACGACGCCGTCACGTCCCGAGCGCGACCTCGACGCCGCCGCCCGCCGGGCCGGGATCGAGGGCCACGCCCCCCAGACGGTCGGGCCCGACGTGGCCCTGGGCCGGGGCGGGTTCGCCGACGACAGCGCCCCCGCCGACGCCCTGGTGGCCGTGCCCGACGGGCGGGGCGACTGGATCGTGGCCGAGACGCTGGCCGCCGCCCGTCGCCAGGCCGGCAAGGTCCAGGGCCGGCGCACCACCGTCGACCCGATTCCACCCCTCGGCCTGCCGGCTGGTGACTGGGCCGCCGCCCTGCGCACCTGCTGGGTCGAGCCCGCCTACCTCGAGCCCGACGCCGCCTGGTGCGCCCCCGGTGCCGAGCCGGTCGGCCCGCTGGTCAACGGTGGTGCCTTCGGGGGCAAGCGGTCGTCGCCGGTCGCCTCCGCGGCCCGGACGCTCGCCGATCGCACCGGCCGGCCGGTGCGCGTGCTGCTGGCCCGTGAGGACGTGGTGCGCCTGGGCCCGAAGCGTCCGCCGGTGGCCGGGGGCGTCGATGCCGACGGTCGCGGCGTCCTGCGGATCGTGGCCACCACGGGTGCGGCCGCGGCCGTGGCCCGGGTCGCCCCCGACCTGCGGGTCGAGGAGGTCGACAGCCCCGGTCCGCCCACCGATGCCGGCCTGCGCGCCGCCGGCTGGGCCGAGGCCGCCATGCTCCTCGCCGCCGTGCGGGGCCTCCGGCCCGTGGCCGGGCTCGACGGGGGCGAGGCCGAGGCGGCCATCGATC
>DASVEC010000634.1:0-2433 GCA_036380755.1 Iamia sp.
CGTGACCTCGCGGATCTCCTCGATCGAGCACTGGGCCCCGATCCAGCCGTCGCCCCTCCGGGCCGCCCGCCGGAGACCGGGATCGGAGTGCCCGCCGACCTGGATCGGCACCGGCTGCGACGGGGCCGGGTCGACGCGCAGCCGGCCGAAGTCGTAGTGGCGGCCGTGGTACTCGACCCACCCGCCGCCGAGGACGAGCCGGATGACGTCGATCTGCTCGTCGAGGCGCTGGCCCCGCGTCGCCATCTCCTGGTGCAGCCAGGCGAACTCCTCGGGGATCCAGCTCAGGCCCACGCCCAGCTCGATGCGCCCGGGGAACATCGCCGCCGCCGAGCCGACGGTCTTGGCCCACAGCAGCGGGTGCCGGAGCGACAGCTTGTTGACGTTGGTGCCGAAGCCGATCCGCTCGGTCGCCGCCGCCATGGCCGGGATGGCCACCCACGGGTCGACCCAGGGGGCGTCGGCGGGCCAGAACCGCTTCCCGTCGGAGGTGTACGGGTAGTCGGCCGTGACCTCCTCCGGGTAGAAGACCGACTCCGGCATCGAGACGCCGTGCCACCCCGCCGCCTCGGCCCGGACGGCCAGCGGGACCAGGCGATCGGCCGGCAGCATGGGCAGGGCGAGGGTGAAGCGCACGACCCCAGTCTGCCCCATTTCTAGAACGCGTTCTCGTTTCCGATCGCCCGAGGGCCGGTGCTACGGTGACATCTCCCTCGGGGCTATAGCTCAGTTGGTAGAGCGCTTCCATGGCAGGGAAGAGGTCAGGGGTTCGATTCCCCTTAGCTCCACTCCGAACCTCCGGGCCGCCCACGGGCGGCCCGCTCCGCGTCCGGGCTCGGGTCAGGACCAGTCCACGCGGGGGACGTCGGCCCAGAGGCGCTCGAGGTCGTAGAAGGCTCGGGCCTCGTCGAGGAACACGTGGGCGACCCAGTCGCCGTAGTCCATGAGGACCCAGCGCAGGTCGTCCCGCCCCTCGATGCGGATCGGCCGGACGTCGTGCTCGGCGGCCACCCGCTCCTCGATCTCGTCGACCACCGCCTTCACCAGCCGGGTGTTCGACGCGCTGGTGATCACGAACAGCTCGGTGATGCCCAGCACGTCCCCCACCCGCAGCACCACCGTGCGGTCGCCGCCCTTGGCGTCGGCGGCGCGCGCCGCGGCCAGGGCCGGGGCGTCGGTGCCGGTGGTGTCGATGACGTTGGCGGGTTCGGCCACGGGGCTCCTACTCCTCGTACCGGGAGAGGACGTCGCTCCCGATGGTGATGACCATGTCCTCTTGCTCGGCGTCGGCCCGGCGGGTCGACATCTGGTCGATCTCGACCCCGGAGCCGAGCAGCTCCTGCAGGGCCTCGGCCTCGTCGCGCCAGGTGTCGTCCTTGTACTCGATCAGCGAGTCCTCCTGCCCGAAGGATCCGGCGTTGCCCAGCTTGGCGAGCGACCCCCCGGCCAGGACCAGCTCCCGGATCAGCGGCATCGGCAGCGTGGCCCCCTCGGCGCCGTTCAGGAGCCGGATGCTGAACCGCCGGCCCTCCCGCGGCGAGACCGGGAAGGGCACGGCGTCGATGATCTGCTCCTCCATCCCCGCGGCCGGGACGTACGACCGGCCCTGGAGGTAGTCGAGCTCCTCCTCCACGTCGAGGGTCTCGACCACGGGCTCGCCCGCGGCCAGGACCCGGAGGAACGTCCCCATGCCGGTGGCGGCGGCCCCGATGGGCTCGGTGGCGGTGGCGTCACCGATGGCGGTGAGCCAGGCGTCCCAGACGTCGCGGATCCGCTCGAGGTGGGCGATCTCGGGCTCGCCCTCGCGGGTCGCCCGCAGGTACGGGCCCATCTCCTCGGCCGCCAGGCTGACCGGACCCTCGTAGGTCACGCCGTTGTCGGCGACGACGGGATCGGTGACGGTGAGGTCGAGCGGGGCCACCGGCGCCACCAGCGTGGCCAGGCTCTCGTCGGTGACGTCGATGACCGGTGGGGGCACCGACACGCCGATCACGTCCTCGATGCTGCGACGGAAGCCGTCGTCGTTGCCAGTGCGGGCGTAGCCGTCGATGATCGTGTGGAAGTACGAGCCCTCGGCGGGCTGGAGCCCGAGGGGCACGAGCAGCACGGTGCCACCGGCCTCGCCGGCCCCGAGCGACAAGATGCCGGCCGACACCGGGGTGCCCGCCGCGTCACGATGGACGACCAGGGCCGTCTGGGTGGCGTTGACGAGGGCCACGTAGCCCGGCTCGGTGACGTCTTGGCTCGCCTCGACGATCTGGCCGCCCTTGCTGTCGAGCAAGCGGTCCTTGCCCTGCCACCCGAGGACCGGCACCGCCGCCATCAGGAGGACGAGGGCGACGCCGAAGGCGGCGGACCGCGCCGTGAGCCGCGGCACCCGCCCGGCGCCGGCCGCGGCCGGCGGCGCGGCCGCGCCCGGCTCCGGATCGGGCG
>DASVEC010000635.1:0-5250 GCA_036380755.1 Iamia sp.
GGCGCCCGGGCCAAGGCCCAGGCCGAGGCCGAGTCGATCCTCGAGGACGCCCGCACCCGCCTCACCCCGCTGCTCGAGCAGGAGCGGGCGGTCCGGGCCCGGCTCATCCGCCTGCGCCAGGACCTCGACGCCCTCACCGGCGAGGCCCCGGCCCCGACGGCGCCCACCCTCCCCAGCGCCGCCGACCTGGTCACCTCCACCGAGGACGACCCGCAGACGCCCGAGGCCACCTTCCCGGTGGGCTACGGCTCCGTCACCGTCGGCTGACCACCTCTCCCCTCGCGCCGACGAGCCCCGGTCCGGAAGGACCGGGGCTCGTCCGCGTCAGGGCGTCAGGAGCTACGGACCGTCCTCCACGACGAGCTCGGGCGCGCGGCCGCTGCGTCGGTTCGAGGCGAAGATCTTGAGGTCCAGGTTGGCCAGATCGTCGTGATCGTGGAGCACCCGCAACGACCCGTCACCGTTGAGGTCGCGGGCGTACGGCGTGGCGTCGATCGACATGTCGCCGTCCATGTCCAGGGGGACGTTCCCGCAGACCCCTGCGGCCTCGACCACGTGCGCCTCGTCCAGGGGCGGCCGGATGCCGGCGGAGAACCCGAGCCTGCGGTTGGCCCCCCAGTCGCTCACGTCATCGCAGTTCCGGTCGAGACCGGTGTAGTACCGGTAGTTCATGACCGAGTTGTACGACGGCTTGAGGTTCGTCCGCTCGGATCCCCCGTGGTGCAGCCCCAGGTTGTGACCCATCTCGTGCACGAGGTCGGAGGACGCGTCCCACGGATCCTCGGTCCCGCAGTCCGCGATCAGCCAGAACCGCGAGCCCTCGAACTCGGCCAAGGGTCGAGTCGACCAGCTGAGGCCCCCCCACCAGCGGCCGAGGATCAGGGCGTGGTGGAAGTACCCCGCCCGGTTGGTGGCCAGATGAGGGTCACCGACAGGATCCAGGTACCCGTCGGGGTAGCCGGCGTCACCGGTGGGGTGGGGGATCGGGTTGCCACCGGTGAAGACCCCGCCCTGGCCCTGGTCGACGATCAGGTTGATGCCCTGGTGCCCGCCGGGCGTGGGCACATAGGTGCGGGCGAAGCCGTCGATGGCACCGGTCCACCACGACGTCTGCGGGGGGAGGTCCGGGGTGCAGCCCGGCCTCTGGTAGCCGGCCAACCAGTCGACCTCGACGAGCAGATCCGGCCGCATCGGCCGGGTCCCCAGGCCGTACAGGTCGAGGCCGCCGACGGTGCCCAGCACCTCGTCGCCATCGTCGAGTCCGTCGACGTCGGTGTCGACGACGGTCGGGCTGGTCCCCGTGGCGGCGGTGTGGGCGAAGGTCCCCGTGTTGGTCTCGAGGGCATCGGGCAGACGGTCGAAGTCGGTGTCGGCGACCGGGACGCACCGGAGCGTCGGGCCGCCGCCGGGACCGGCCGGCGTGGTGCGCGACGCCGGTCGGAAGCCCGGGTCGTGCTGGCCGTCGATGGGCAGCGAGTCGCTCCAGTTGCCGGCGGCGTCGTAGGCCGTGATCCGGAACGTGTAGGCCGTGGCCGCCGCCAGGCCCACCATCACGCAGCGGGTCGCGGTGGGACCCACCCAGGCGGCGGTGACGCCGTTGACGTCGATGCGGTAGCGGCTGGGGCTCCCGTAGGCGGCATCCCACTCGAGGGCGACGTGCGGACCGAGGGCCGTGGCGTCGGCCCGATCCACGAGCAGCCAGCCGGGTGGGGTGGTGTCGGGCTCGCAGGCGGCGGCGACGCCGACGAGCAGCGCCACGGCGGCGACGAGCGCCGAGGGGCGGCGCCATCGACGTCTCGGACGGCCGTTCGGGCGCGTCGAAGCAGGGGTCGTGGTGGGCATGGTTGGGTCTCCTCCCCGGAGGGGTGTCAGGGCGCGACCGATCAGCCCCCGATGGGGCGCGTCGGACCGCGGTGGGTCAGGCCCGAGGGCCCGATCCGGACGCCTCAGGCGGGTGGGTGGGAGCGGGGCGCGGCGGGTCGGCCGTCAGGGCGCGACGGGGCCACGAGGGTCAGGGCCGGGCGTCAGCGTCGACGCCTCAGGCGGGTGGATGGTTCAGGGGGCGGTGACGACCCCGGGCGCGACGGTCAGTCGTCGATCACCGGGTCGGGGTACCGCTGGGCGTAGGTGGATGCCTCGGGCCGGCCGAGCAGCTCGGCGGCGAGGAGCCGCCAGTCGCCGCGCCGGGCCTTGATGGTCGCCTGGGCCGAGGCCTGCTCGGCCGGGCTGGCCGTGCGGCCGAGGACGTCCTGGTAGATGGCGCGGACGGTGTGGCCGAGGGCTTCGGGGGTGAGAGACAGGGCTCGCAGCGTCGCCGATCGCGGCGCGCCGGAGAAGAGACGGCCGTACCAGTAGGTCGCGCTCCCCTCGTCGACCGGGCGGCCCACGATGCGGGCGAACGCCCGCTCGACCAGGGCCGTGGTCCGATCGTCGCCGGGGGCCCCGGCGACGAACTCGGGGGAGACGGCCAGGGCGGCCCACAGCTGGCTGGTGGTCCAGCCCGATCGGAGCTTGGCCGCCCACACGGCCCGGCCGGCGGCGTCGGCCGACCGGTCGAGCAGCTGGCGATAGGCGGCGTCGACGGTGGCACCGATCCCCTCGGCCGACAGCGCCAGGGCGCGGGCCATCGCCGCCGGCGTCCCCCCGCCGGCGAGGCGCTGCGACCAGTAGGAGAAGCCCGCCGGGTCGGGGCAGCGACCGAGGATGGTGAGGTAGGCGTGCCGGACGAGGGCGCCGGCGCCGGGCACGGCCTGGTCGGGGCACGTCGCCGGGAGCACGCTGTAGGTGGTGATCGGGCTGGTCGCAGGACTGACGTCGGGCGGTGTGCCCTCGTACCAGGCGGTCAGCTCGTGCACCCCCGGCGTCGTCGGGGTGTAGGTCGCGGCGGCGTAGATCACGTCCTCGTCCACCACGAGCTCGGCGGTCGCGACCGGCACGCCGCCGTCGAGGAACACCACCGACCCCATGAGGCCTGTGTTCACAGTCGCGATCAGGTCGATCTCCGTGCCGGCCGGGGCCCGGTCCTCCGGGTCCACCTCGAGGCGGACGTCGGGCACGATGGGCTCGTCGGCCGATGCCGGGGCACCGATCGTCCCCACCGTGGTGAGGATGGCCACGAGCGCGAGGAGGGGGCGGAGCGGGCGACGGGATGATCGGCGCACGGGGCCTCCTCGGGGCGGGTGGTGCACCCGGGCATCGGGTGACAGGGTTGCGTTGTAGACGGTCGGTCCTTGCCAGACGTGCGCGGCGCGACGCCCCTGAGGTGTTCGACCCCTGGTGGGCGTGACATTGGGCCGACGAGGCGGCGTCCCCGTAGGCTCCACGACGTCTCGTCACGCAACCTCACCCGGGAGACCACCATGGCCGGATCCGTCATCATCGGCGGGGCTCGCACCCCCATCGGCAAGCTCTCGGGCGCCTTCGCCTCGTTCAGCGCCGCCGACCTCGGGGCCAAGGCCATCGCCGCCGCCCTCGAGCGCGCCGGCGTCGCCCCCGACGCCGTCGACTACGTCTACATGGGCCAGGTGCTCCAGGCCGGGGCCGGCCAGATCGCCGCCCGCCAGGCCGCCGCCGGCGCCGGCATCCCCATGACCGTGCCCGCCACCACCATCAACAAGGTGTGCCTGAGCGGCCTCAACGCCATCCACCTGGCCGACATGCTGATCCAGTCGGGCCAGGCCGACGTGGTCGTGGCCGGTGGCATGGAGTCGATGACCCAGGCGCCGTACCTCCTGCCGGGCGCCCGCGCCGGCTACCGCATCGGCGATCAGAAGGTCGTCGACTCGATGATGTACGACGGCCTCTTCTGCGCCTTCGACCAGGTCGCCATGGGCGCCGGCACCGAGAAGTACGCCGCGTCGGCCGGGCTCGAGCGGGGGCCGCAGGACGACCTGGCCGCCAAGAGCCACCAGCGCGCCGCGGCGGCGGCCAAGAACGGCCTGTTCGAGAACGAGATCGTCCCCGTCGAGGTTCCCCAGCGGAAGGGCGACCCCGTCGTCGTCACCGAGGACGAGGGCGTCCGGGGCGACACCACCACCGACAGCCTGGGCAAGCTCCGCCCCGCCTTCGACAAGGCCGGCAACATCACCGCCGGCAACGCCAGCCAGATCAGCGACGGCGGTGCCGCCGTGGTGGTCGTGTCCAAGGCCAAGGCCGAGGAGCTGGGCGCGACGGTGCTGGGCGAGGTCGTCGGCTACGGCCAGGTCGCCGGGCCCGACCCGTCCCTGCTCACCCAGCCGGCCCGGGCCATCAAGGACGCGGCGGCGCGCAGCGGCACCGATCTCGCCGACATCGCCCTCTACGAGCTCAACGAGGCCTTCGCCGCCGTGGGGCTGGCGTCGATGGACGACCTCGGCATCACCGACGACGTCGTCAACGTCAACGGCGGGGCCATCGCCCTCGGCCACCCGGTCGGCATGTCCGGCACCCGCGTGGCCCTCACCCTCATGCTCGAGCTCGGCCGCCGCGGCGGCGGGCTCGGTGCCGCCGCCCTCTGCGGTGGCGGCGGGCAGGGCGACGCCATCCTCCTCAAGGTCGGCTGAACAACCGCGGATTCCGCCCGCTCCCGACGTGTCATCCCCGAGGTGACCGGGTAGCGTGGCCAGCACGTCGGAAGAGCCTTCCGACACCCCTCGCTCGGGGCATCGCTTCCATCACGGTGGGTCGGTTTGACCGCCCGCACCCGGCTCGCCGGGAAGCGTTGCCCCGAGTGTCCGTTTTTCTCCCGTCCTCCCTGGTCCTGTCGCCCGGACGGGTGACGCTTTCACCTTCGCAGGGTGCTACACCTCTGGCTCCGGCGGGATCAGGGAGACACCCATGAGGGTCAAGGCGATGGTGACGGCTCTGGCCGTCACAGGGACGATCGTGACCGGCGCGGGCGCGAGCCCGGCCGGTGCGGCGGTGACGGTGACGTCCGTCGGCACGACGGTGGTGGCGGTGGTGGTCGGCGAGGCCGGCACGCCCATCGCCCCGTCGTGCTCCGGCGGCTCGGTGCGGGTCGGCGGCGTGGCCGCGGTCCCGCCGGTGACGTGCAGCGCGGTCACCGAGATCACCATCACGGCCGACGGGGCCTCGCAGATCCTCACCAGCGAGCCGACACCGGCCGGGTCGATGCCGGCCCTGGTCGAGACCACGATCGACGCCGGCGCCGGCGACGACGACATCACCGGCTCCCGGGCCGCCGACACCATCACCCTCGGCGACGGCGACGACGAGCTGTTCCTGCCGGCCGTCGGGGGCGACGACACCGTC
>DASVEC010000636.1:0-2078 GCA_036380755.1 Iamia sp.
GTTGGGGGGGGGGGTGAGCGTGTTCACGACCGCGGCGTCGTACGGGTCTCGAGGGGATGCGCGGGCGGCGGCGGTCCAGACGCTGGCGCAGGCGTTGGGAACGTTGATGGCGGAGAACGAGGTCGTGCTCGACTCGGCCGAGTCGTGATCGAGGGGCACTGCGATCCTCGGTTCGCCGGGGTGCGCGATGCCTTCGCGGCCAACTTCTCGGAGCGGGGGGAGGTGGGGGCCGGGGTCCATGTGATCGTCGGCGGCGAGGTGGTCGTCGATCTGGTGGGCGGGTGGGCGGACGACGGGCGCGCCCGGCCCTGGACCGACGAGACGATCGTCGACGTCTACTCGGCGGGGAAGGGGCTGCTGGCCCTGCTGGTGCTGCAGCTGGTGGACGAGGGGGCCCTGGGCCTCGACCAGCCCATCGCCGAGGTGTGGCCGGAGTTCGGGGCGGGCGGCAAGCAGACCGCCACGATCGAGCACGCCCTGACCCACCGGGCCGGCGTGCCGGCGATCCGGACCGTGCTCACCGACGAGGACCTCTACGACTGGGACCGGATGACGGGCGCCCTGGCCGCCACCGAGGCCTGGTGGGTGCCGGGCGAGCGGCTCGCCTACCACACCAACACCTTCGGCCACCTCGTGGGCGAGCTGATCCACCGGGCCAGCGGCGAGATGCCCGGTGACCGGCTGCGGGCGGTGGCCGGCCCGCTCGGGGCCGACGTCTGGTTCGGGGTGCCGGACGCCGAGCAGCCCCGCTGCGCCGACATCGTCTGGGACCCGGCCTCTCCCCTGCCGACGGTCACCAGCTTCGACGGGCTCGAGGGCGACGTCCTCATGAACGCCTTGGCCCACCTCAACCCGCCCGGGTACTCGTCGGTCGGGCAGGTCAACACGCCGGCGTGGCGGGCCCTGCCGCTGGGCTCGACGGCCGGCCACGGCTCGGCCGCTGGTCTGGCCCGGCTCTACGCCGCCCTCCTCGAGCCCGGCCGGCTCCTCTCCCCCGACCTGCTGGCCCACGCCACCAGCCCGCGAGCCACCGGGCACTGCCCCATCCTCGGCGACGAGGTCACCTACGGCCTCGGGTTCCAGCCCACCACCGCCCGGCGGCCCCTCGGGCCCAACGCCCGCGCCTTCGGCCACTTCGGCACGGGTGGGGCGCTGGGGTTCGCCGATCCCGACGCCGACCTGGCCTTCGGCTACGTCATGAACCACGTCATCCCCCGGTGGCAGAGCAACCGCAACCGGGCGCTGATCGACACCGTCTACGCCTCCCTCGCCGCCTGACCACGCCGACCAGGGCTTCTTCCCACCGCTGACCGCCTGACGAGCGCGATCGGCCTACGTTTGGCAAGGGAGCGACGAGTACGGTGGCCGGCCTATGGCCCGCCGGATCGAGATCGAGCTGACCAGTGCCCGCGACGACGGGACCTGGACCTGGCGCGCCGCAGGGGCGCGCGAGCCCAAGGGGGTGGTCGAGGCGACCAAGCTCCCCGGCACCCCCTCGGCGGGCGACGTGCTGCGGGTCGAGGTCGAGATCGGCCTTGACGGCACCGACATCACCGCCGTGCTCCCGCCCAAGGAGAAGGCCCGCAAGGAGCCCGAGAGGATCGAGCTGCTCGGCGGCCGCGAGCTGAGCGACGACGAGCTCGTCACCAGCAAGCTGGTCGGCAAGCGGGGTGGGCGCCGCGATCGGGACGACGACGACCGCCGTGGTGGTCGAGGCGGCGGCCGTGGTGGCCGCGACGGCCGACCCGGTGGCGATCGGGGCCGTGGCGGCCCGGGTGGCCCCGGTGGTCGTGGCGGTCCCGGTGGCCGAGGCGATGGCCGCCCGGGCGGCGGTCCCGGTGGATCCGGTGGTCCCGGTGGCGATCGCGGCGGTCGTCACCCCCGTGACGGCGAGCGTCGGGGCGGCCCCGGCGATCGCGGGCCGCGCCAAGGCGGCGGCGGCCGGGGCGAGCGCTCCGATCGTCCCCGTCGTCCCCCGGTCGACGAGAAGCCCCGTCCCAAGCGGCTGCGGGCCCAGCGCACCCACCGGCGCGCCGTGCTCGACACCCTCGAGGCCCACGAGCGCCCCATCGCCGACG
>DASVEC010000637.1:0-8786 GCA_036380755.1 Iamia sp.
CGGCGGCATTGATCACGGCCTTCTCCGGCACATCGCTGAGGTTGGAGATCTTGCGCTTGAGGTCTTCGTGGATCGGAGCCTCGCTGCGGCACACGATCATGTCGGGCTGGATGCCACGGCTGCGGAGCTCGGTCACCGAGTGCTGGGTCGGCTTGGTCTTCTGCTCCGACGAGGGACCGATGAACGGCACCAGCGTGACGTGGATGTAGCACACGTTGTCGCGCCCGGCGTCCTTGCGGTACTGGCGGATCGCTTCGAGGAACGGAAGGATCTCGATGTCGCCGACCGTGCCGCCGACCTCGGTGATCACGACGTCGACGTCCTCGTTGGCGACCTGATGGATTCGGCGCTTGATCTCGTCGGTGATGTGCGGGATCACCTGCACGGTCTTGCCCAAGTAGTCGCCGCGCCGCTCGGCAGCCAGCACCGACTGGTAGATCGAGCCCGTCGTGGCGTTGGAGGACCGGGTCAGGTTCTCGTCGATGAAGCGCTCGTAGTGGCCGAGGTCGAGGTCGGTCTCGCCGCCGTCGTCGGTGACGAACACCTCGCCGTGCTCGTACGGGTTCATCGTGCCGGGGTCGACGTTGATGTACGGATCGAGCTTCTGCATGGTGACCCGGAGACCCCGGGCCTTGAGGAGGCGACCGAGCGAGCTGGCCGTGAGCCCCTTCCCGAGCGAGCTGGCCACCCCCCCGGTCACGAAGATGTGCTTCGTCACGGGAGTTCAGGGTACCCCGGCCCGGCGCCCCCCCGGTGCGATGGTCAGGACGAGGCCTTCCGGCCCTTCACCGTCCGGCGGCCCTCGGCCCCGCCTCCACCTCGAACCGAGCGGAGGGCCTCCGGTGACCAAGCACATCTTCGTCACGGGTGGCGTCGCGTCGTCGCTCGGCAAGGGCATCAGCGCCTCGTCGCTGGGCCGGCTGCTCAAGGCCCGCGGGCTGCGGGTCACGATGCAGAAGCTCGACCCGTACATCAACGTCGACCCGGGCACGATGAACCCGTTCGAGCACGGCGAGGTGTTCGTCACCGACGACGGCGGTGAGACCGACCTCGACCTCGGGCACTACGAGCGCTTCATCGACGAGAACCTCTCGCGCGGCTCCAACGCCACCACCGGCTCGATCTACTCGGCGGTCCTCGCGGCGGAGCGCCGGGGCGACTACCTCGGCCGCACCGTCCAGGTGATCCCGCACATCACCGACGAGATCAAGCGCCGCATCCGCAACCTCGTCGCCGACGACGTCGACGTCGTCATCACCGAGATCGGCGGCACGGTCGGCGACATCGAGATCCTCCCGTTCCTCGAGGCCATCCGGCAGTTCCGCCTCGACGTGGGCCGCGACAACGTCTGCTACATCCACGTCACCCTGGTGCCGTTCATCGGGCCGTCGAACGAGCAGAAGACCAAGCCCACGCAGCACTCGGTCACCGAGCTGCGCAGCCGGGGCATCCAGCCCGACGTGATCGTGTGCCGCAGCGAGGCGCCGATCGGCGAGGGCCTCAAGCGCAAGATCTCCTCGCTGTGCGACGTCCAGCCGTCGGGCGTGGTCAACGCGGCCGACGCCGGCAACCTCTACGAGGTGCCGCTGATCCTCCACGACGAGGGCTTCGACGCCGAGGTGTGCGACGTGCTCCGCCTCGACGCCGGCGACCCCGACCTCACCGAGTGGCAGGCCCTCGTCGATCGGATCGAGAGCGCCGACCGCACGGTGCGCATCGGCATCATCGGCAAGTACGTCAGCCTCCCCGACGCCTACCTGTCGGTCGTCGAGGCCACGCGCCACGGCGGCTTCCACCACGGCGCCCGGGTCGAGATCGACTGGATCCAGGCCGAGGAGGTCGAGGGCCTGCTGGCCAGCAGCCGCCTCGCCGACCTCGACGGCATGGTGATCCCCGGTGGGTTCGGCGAGCGGGGCACCGAGGGCAAGATCGCCGCCGCCCGCTACTCCCGAGAGAACGGCATCCCCTGTCTGGGCCTGTGCCTCGGCCTCCAGATGATGGTGGTCGACTACGCCCGCAACGTCCTCGGGCTGGCCGGCGCCAACAGCCGCGAGCTCGACGCCGCCACCCCGTACCCGGTGATCGACCTGATGGACGACCAGCGCGACGTCACCGACATGGGCGGCACCATGCGCCTCGGCGCCTACGTCGCCGAGCTCGAGCCCGGCTCCAAGGTGGCCGAGATCTACGGCCGCACCGTCGTGTCCGAGCGCCACCGCCACCGCTACGAGTTCAACCCCCGCCTGCGGCACCACTTCGAGGGCACCACGCTGCGGCTGTCGGGCGAGTCGCCCGATCACCGGCTGGTGGAGTTCGTCGAGCTCGACGACCATCCGTTCTGGGTCGCCACCCAGGCCCACCCCGAGCTCAAGAGCCGGCCCAACCGGCCCGCCCCGCTGTTCCGGGAGCTGGTCGGCGCCGCCCTCGAGCGGGCCGAGGGGCGCAACCCGCACCTGTTCGACGAGCGGCTCCCCGCCTCGGGGCCACCGTCCCCGGTCGACGCGCCGGTCTAGGCGTGGGCGGGGGGTTCCGGCAGGTCGCCGAGGACGAGGCCTGGTCCGGCCACCACCTGACGGTCGTCGAGGGCCGGTTCGCGGCGCCCGACGGCCGGACCTTCACCCGTGAGCTCCTCCGCACCGGCGGCGCCGTCGCGGCCGTGCCCGTGCTCGACGACGGCGACACCGTCCTCCTGGTCCGCCAGTACCGCAGCGCCCTCGACGACCTGCTGCTGGAGATCCCCGCTGGCATGCTCGACGTCGAGGGCGAGGCCCCCGAGGCCGCGGTGCGGCGCGAGCTGGTCGAGGAGGTCGGCTACGACGCGTCCGACGTCACGTTCCTGCTCCGGGCGCACGTCGCCGCCGGGTTCAGCGACCACGTGGTCACCGTCTTCCTGGCCACCGGTCTGACCCACGTGGGCCAGGACCTCCAGGGACCCGAGGAGGAGCACATGACCGTCGAGCGGCTGTCGCTCGGCGACGTCCCCGGTCTGGTGGCCTCGGGCGAGCTGACCGACGGCAAGACGATCATGGGCCTCCTCGCCGCCCGCGAGCACCTCGGACTCTGCCGGTGATCGAAGCCGAGGTCCCCCTCCCGCTGGCCGCCGAGGAGCTCCTCGGGTGGCTGCGGGTCGAGAAGGGCCGCTCGGCCTCGACCCTCGCCGCCTACCGCACCGACCTGCGCCACTACTGCGCCTGGCTGGCGAGCCGGGGCGTCGAGGTCCGCCAGGTGGGGGAGGAGGACATCACCGCCTACGTCGCCCACCTCGGGTCGCTCGGCCGCAAGGAGGCGACGGTCAAGCGGGCGGTGGTGGTGGTCCGCAGCCTGCACCGGTTCCTGGCCCGGGAGGGCGAGATCGCCGTCGACCCGGCGTCGGACGTCGCCGTGCCCCGCGTGCCCCGCAGCCTCCCCAAGGCGCTGTCGGAGACGGAGGTGACCCTGCTGCTCGACGCCGTCGTGGGCGACGAGCCGGTGGCCCGCCGCGACCGGGTCATCCTCGAGGTCCTCTACGGCACCGGGCTGCGCATCTCCGAGCTGGTCGGGCTGTCGCTGGCCGACGTCGACCGGGAGGACGCCCTGGTCCGGGCCTTCGGCAAGGGCGCCAAGGAGCGCATCGTGCCCCTGGGCCGGGTCGCCCTCGCCGCCGTCGAGGCGTGGCTGGCCCCCGGGGGCCGGGACGCCATGGCCCCGAAGCAGTGGGCCCGGCGCAGCGACGAGGAGGCGCTGCTGCTCAACCACCGGGGCGGGCGGCTCAGCCGCCAGGGGGCCTGGGGCGTGGTCCGCAAGCACGGCTCGGCCGTCGGCCTGGAGGACCGGCTGTCGCCTCACGTGCTGCGGCACTCGTGCGCCACCCACATGCTCGACCACGGGGCCGACGTCCGCACCGTGCAGGAGCTGCTGGGCCACTCCTCGGTGAGCACCACGCAGATCTACACCCTCGTCTCGCAGGAGCGTCTGTGGTCCGTCTACCGCGACGCCCACCCCCGGGCCCGAGGGTGAGGCTCGATCGACCAACGGGTGAACGCTCTGGGGGGATCTCGTGACGGGGACTACCCTGACCGGATGCTGACCGCTGACCTGCTCACCGAGCTCCGCGCCACGCTGGAGTCCGATCGGGACCAGCTGCGCCGCCAGATCTCCGATCTCCCCGGCGAGGACGACTTCGACGAGAACCACGCCGACTCGGGCCAGGTGGCCGCCGAACAGGGCGAGCACCGGGTCCTGGCCGGCGCCCTCGGCGACCAGCTGGCCGACGTCGAGCACGCCCTGGCCAAGTTCGACGCCGGCACCTACGGCCTGTGCGAGGCCGACGGCGAGCCCATCCCCGAGGGCCGGCTCGAGGCCATGCCCGCCACCCGCTTCTGCATCGACCACGCGTAAGGGCGGTCATCCGAGGCGACCTCGCCCCGGTCGCGCCGAAGCCCCTCCCGCCGAAGCGGCTACGCCGCCGGCTCGGGCTGGCGCCGCGATCGCCTGCCTTCGGGGCTGCCGCCGGGCCGGACCGGACCCCGTCGGCGCGTCCGGCCCGGACCTAGGGTCGGTCCATGAGCGGGGCTCATCTGGTCAAGCGCTTCTTCGGGTCGCTGGCGCCGGCGCGGCTGACCGAGGACGAGGCCGTCTGGGTCGCGTCGCACCTGCTGCCGGCCGAGGCCGACCTGTGGACCCGCATGGGCCGGGCCGACCGGCGTCACGCCGTCGGGGTCGCCCGCCGGGCCGAGACCGCCCTGGGCGACGCCGCCACCCGGCCGGTCATGGCGGCCGCCCTCCTCCACGACGTGGGCAAGGTCGAGGCCGGCCTGGGCACCTACGGCCGGGTCATGGCCACCCTGTCGGCCCAGGCCGCCGGACGGGACACGGCCCGGGCCTGGTCGCAGACCCGGGGCATCACCCGCCGGATCGGCCTGTACCTGCTCCACGAGGAGCTGGGGGCCGACCTGCTCCGTCTCGCCGGCTCCGACCCCCTCACCGTCGACCTCGTCGCCCGGTGGTCCGCCCCGACCACCCCCACCGGCGAGACCCTCAAGACCGCCGACGACACCTGACCCCGCGAGCTTTGAGCGTTTCTCCCTGCAGGGCAGGGCGAAACGCTCAAACCTCGAGGAGACCGATGCTGGTCTGGGCCCGGGCGAGGGTGGCCGAGGCGCGCTGGCGGGCCTTGTCGGCGCCGAGGGCGAGAAGGCGCTGGGTCTCGACCGGGTCGGCCTCGAGCTCCCGGAACCGGGCCTGCATCGGCTCGAGCAGGGCGACGACGGCCGCCGCGGTGTCGGTCTTGAGCGGGCCGTACTGGGTGTAGCCCTCGGCCGTCTGCTCGGGGGTGCGCCCGGTGACCCCGCCGAGGATCGACAGCAGGTTCGACACGCCCGGCTTGGCCGCGATGTCGTAGCGGACCTCGGACTCGGTGTCGGTGACCGCCCGCTTCACCTTCTTCTCGATCGCCTTCGGCTCGTCGCTGAAGAGGATGGTGCCCGCCAGGGTCGCGGCCGACTTGGACATCTTCGCGGTCGGGTCCTGGAGGTCCATCACCCGGGCGCCGGCCTGCGGGAAGGTGGCCTTGGGCACGGTGAAGGTGGGCCCGTACCGGCCGTTGAACCGCTCGGCCACGTCGCGGGCCAGCTCGACGTGCTGGCGCTGGTCGTCGCCCACCGGCACCTCGTCGGTGTCGTACAGCAGGATGTCGGCGGCCATCAGGGCCGGGTAGGTGAACAGGCCGCCGGACACGAACGCCGCCCGGTCGCCCTTCTCCTTGAACTGGGTCATGCGGCTGAGCTCGCCGAACGACGCCGTGCACTCCATGATCCAGGCCAGCCCGGTGTGCTCGGGGACGTGGCTCTGGACGAAGAGGGTGCAGACCTCCGGGTCGAGGCCGACCGCCAGCAGCACCTGCGACAGCCGCAGCGTCGCCGCCCGCAGCTCGGCCGGGTCCTGGGGGACGGTCAGGGCGTGGAGATCGACGACGCAGTGGATGGCGTCGGTCCGGTGCTGGTCGTCCGCCCAGCGGAGGATCGCCCCCAGCAGGTTGCCGAGATGGACGTCGCCCGTGGGCTGGATGCCGGAGAAGACGCGGGTCACGAGCGCCGAGGATAGGTGTCGCCCCCCGATCGACCTCCACCCAGATCGGCGTGAGGGGTTCCCTGGGTCCCGTCGGCGCCGTGCGGGAAGGAGGGTGGACCGATGGAGCCGGAGTCGACCCATTGGACCGCGACCTTCCTGTCGGTGGTGGCCCTGGTCATCGGTCTGGTCGTCAGCGCCGGCCTGCTCCTCCTCGCCAGCCTGATGTCGCTCTGCAGCACGTTCGGCGAGACCTGCACCCCGTCCGAGAATCGCCAGATCTCCCTGGTCTCGATCGGTGCCCTGGTGACGTTCCTGGGGGTCCCGGCCCTCGTCGCCGTGGCCCGGCGGGACGCGCGGTGGTTCTACGCCCCGTTCATCGAGGTGATCGTCGTGATGTCGATCGCGACCGTCGGCGTCGCCCTCGGATGACGTCACCCCTGGTCCATCCACTGTTCGTTCGCCCGTGTGCAGCAAACCACACCGGTGTCATATGCTCTCGGACGATGACCTACCAGGTGCAGACCCCCGTCTACGACGGGCCCTTCGATCTCCTGCTGCACCTGATCCTGCGCGAGCAGGTCGATCTCTACGAGCTCTCGCTGTCGTCCCTGGTCACGGCCTACCTGGCCGAGCTGGACAAGATGGACCAGCTCGACCTCGAGATCGCCACCGAGTTCCTGCTCATCGCCGCCACCCTGGTCGAGCTGAAGACCCGCCGGCTGCTGCCGGGCGACGCCGACATCGACCTCGACGACGAGCTCGCCCTGTGGGAGGAGCGCGACCTGCTCCTGGCCCGGCTGCTCGACTGCAAGACGTTCAAGGACGCCTCCCAGGTCCTCGCCGGGCTGGCCGACACCGCGGCCCGGTCGTGGGCCCGCCGGGCCGGCCCCGAGGACCGCTTCCTCGACCTCACGCCCGACTGCCTCGACGGGGTCACCCCCGACGACCTGCGGTCCGCCTTCCTGCGGGCCAGCGCCCCCCGCCCCGTGGCCCGGGTCGACCTCGACCACGTGGCCCCCATCCGCCTGTCGGTGGCCGACGCCGTGGCCGAGCTGATGGACGAGCTGCCCCGGGTCGGCACCATCGGCTTCCGGGCCCTCACCGCGTCGCTGGTCGAGCGGCTCGAGGTCGTGCTGCGGTTCCTGGCCATCCTCGAGCTGTGCAAGCAGGGCCTCGTCGACCTCGACCAGGCCGAGCGCTTCGGCGACATCCGGGTCACCTGGGTCGGGGATGCGTCCGCCGGGCTCGACGCCGAGGAGTCGGGTCAGATCCTGGTCGGCGTCCTCGACGACTACGAGGGCTGATGGAGGACCTGCCTCCCGAGACCAGGCGCGCGCTGGAGGCGATCGTGATGGTGGCGGCCGACCCGGTCCCGCCCCAGATGCTGGCCCAGCTCCTGGAGATCTCGGTCGAGCGGGTGGAGGCGGCGTGCGCCGCCCTGGCCGCCGAGTACGAGCAGCAGCACCGGGGCTTCGTCCTGGTGCGGGTGGCCGGCGGCTACCGCTACCAGAGCCATCCCGAGGCCTCGCCCTACGTCGAGCGCTACGTGCTCGAGGGCCAGTCGGCCCGGCTGTCGAACGCCGCCCTCGAGACGCTGGCCATCGTCGCCTACAAGCAACCCCTGTCGCGGGCGCAGGTGGCGTCGATCCGGGGCGTGAACGTCGACGGGGTCATGCGCACGCTCACCCACCGGGGCCTGGTGGCCGAGGTCGCCCGCGACCCCGGTCCGGGCCAGGCGGTGCTCTACGGCACCACCCCGCTGTTCCTCGAGCGGCTGGGCGTCGACTCGCTCGACGACCTCCCCGCCATCGCCTCCTTCGTGCCCGGGGCCGACGTGGTCGAGGCCCTCGAGCACAGCCTCCGCGTCGAGCCCGACGCCCCGGTCGAGCCGGCAGTCGAGGGTGGCGACGAGGACGAGGTCCCCGGTGACGGAGGAGCCTGATCCCCCAGCCCGAGCGGCTGGCGCCGACGAAGGAGGCGGTAAGAGCGGGGAACAGCGCATCCGCCTGCAGAAGGTGCTGGCCCAGGCGGGCCTGGGCAGCCGGAGGCTGTGCGAGGAGATGATCGCCGACGGGCGGGTGACGGTCGACGGCCAGGAGGCCCTGCTCGGCGATCGGGTCGACCCCGAGACGTCGGTCGTCGAGGTCGACGGCGTGCCCATCGGCATCCGGCCGGGGTCCGTCTACTACCTGCTCAACAAGCCGGCCGGCGTCGTGACCACGGCCGACGACCCCCAGGGCCGGCCGGTCGTGGTCGACCTGGTGCCGGCCGAGCCCCGGGTCTTCCCGGTGGGGCGGCTCGACCTCGACACCGAGGGCCTCCTGCTGCTCACCAACGACGGCGATCTCACCCACCGCCTCACCCACCCGTCGTTCGGGGTGGAGAAGGAGTACCTGGCCGAGGTCGAGGGCGAGCCCGGCCGGGGGGCCTTGCGCCGGCTGCGGGAGGGGGTCGAGCTCGACGACGGTCTCACCGCCCCGGCCACGGTCGGCGTCGTGAGCCCGTCGATGCTGCGGATCGTGATCCACGAGGGTCGCAACCGCCAGGTCCGCCGGATGGGCGAGGCGGTGGGCCACCCCGTGTGTCGCCTGGTCCGGACCCGCATCGGGCCGATCACCGACCGCACCCTGGCACCGGGGGAGTGGCGCGACCTGACCCAGGCCGAGGTCCGCGCCCTCGAGCGCGCCGCCGCCGAGTCGTCGGAACCCGACGGATAGGGTCGGGACCCATGGCCCCTG
>DASVEC010000638.1:0-3162 GCA_036380755.1 Iamia sp.
CGGCACCTACGTCCCCCGCGAGAAGCGGCCGGGCACGCCCGGCTTCCTCGACGTGTGCCGGGCCATCGACGACGCGTGGGCCAACCGCCGAGCGGACGTCACCGAGCAGGGCGCCAAGCTGGCCGAGCACC
The DNA here is from genome assembly GCA_036380755.1 of Iamia sp. GTDB lineage: Bacteria > Actinomycetota > Acidimicrobiia > Acidimicrobiales > Iamiaceae > Iamia. The sequence continues at coordinate 132 of DASVEC010000638.1, forward strand.
TCCGTCAGACCCTCCGGGTCACGCCCGGCTCCCGCCCCGTCCCCGGGGCCGAGGTCGTCACCCAGGCCGTCGCCGGGCTGGTCGAGGCGCACGACGAGGCGCGGGGCGGGTTCGGCACCGCCCCCAAGTTCCCCCAGCCGGCGTCGGTCGAGCTCCTGCTGCGGGCCGCGTCACGCCACGCCGGCGATTTCGAGAGCGACGACGGAGCCGCCCTCCACGCCGCCACCACCACGCTCGACCACATGGCCGCGGGCGGCATCTACGACCACCTCGGCGGCGGCTTCGCCCGCTACTCGGTCGACAGCCGCTGGCTGGTCCCCCACTTCGAGAAGATGCTCTACGACCAGGCGCTGCTGATCCGGTCGTACCTCCACGCCTGGCAGCTCACCGGCGCGCCCCGGCACCGTCAGGTCGTCGACGAGACGATCACCTACGTCCTGCGCGACCTGCGCCACCCGGCCGGCGGCTTCTTCTCGGCCGAGGACGCCGACAGCGAGGGCGAGGAGGGCCGCTTCTACCTGTGGACGCCCGACGAGATCCGCACCACGCTCGGGCCCGACGAGGCCGTGTCGGCCATGGAGTGGTGGGGCGTCACCGAGGCCGGGAACTTCGAAGGCCGGACGATCCTCAGCCGGCTCCACGCCGTGGGCCGGATCGAGCGGCCGCCGCTGATCCAGGACTGCCGGGTCCGGCTCTTCGACGCCCGCGGCGAGCGGGTCCGGCCCGGTCTCGACGACAAGGTCCTCACCGAGTGGAACGGGTTGATGCTGGCCTCGCTGGCCGAGGCGGCCGCCGCCACCGGCAACCGGGCCTGGCTGGAGGCCGCCGTCCAGGCCGGCGAGTTCCTGTGCACCCGGATGCGGTCGGCCGAGGGCCGTTGGCTGCGGGCCTGGCAGGGCGACCCGACCGACCCCACCACGCCCGGCCGGGCCCACCAGCCCGCCTTCGCCGCCGACCACGCCGCCCTCGTCGATGCCTTCACCCGGCTGGCCGAGGCCACCGGCCAGGCCCGCTGGATGGCGGTGGCGCGGGCCACCGCCGACGTCCTCGTCGCCCTGTTCCGCGACACCGAGGGCTCCGGCTTCTTCACCACCGGGGCCGATGCCGAGACCCTCGTGGCCCGGCCCAAGGACCTCCAGGACGGGGCCACCCCCAGCGCCAACAGCAACGCCGCCTGGGCCCTGCTCCGCCTCGCCGCCCTCACCGGCGAGACCACCTACCGGGAGGCGGCCGAGGAGGTCCTGGCCCTGCTCGGCCCGCTGGCCGGGAAGCACCCCATGGCCTTCGCCCACCTCGCCGCCGGCCTCGACCTGCACGGCCGGGGCAGCACCGAGGTCGTCGTCCCCGGTCACGCCCTCGACCTGGTCGGTGCCGTCCAGCAGCGCTGGCTGCCCGACGCCGTGCTGGCCTGGGGCGAGCCCTACCCCTCACCGCTGTGGGAGGGCCGGGTCGAGGGCCAGGCCTACGTGTGCCGGAGCTACGCCTGCCAGCTCCCCACCACCGACCCCGCGACCCTCACCGGCCTGCTCACCTCCTCCACCCACTGAGGCTCAGGCCACCGTCACCTCGAAGGTGGCCTCGTAGGTGCCGGTGAGCTCAGCCGGGATGCCCTCGGCCGCGGCCTCGGCGGGGTCCTCGGGGAGGCCGGTGTAGGGGCGGGCGAAGTGGAGCTGGAAGGTGGTCGTGTCGTCGGGCACGGAGAAGACGGCGTCGCCACCCCAGCCCCCGTCGTCCTGGAGGCCGGCCGGTGTCTCGGTGTCGTACGGGAGGACGTCGACCGGGCCGTCGCCCTCCAGCCTCACCTCGACCTCGTCGGCGGTCGTCTCGTAGTCGACCACGGCGCCGCCGGGATCGTCCCACCCGACGGTGACGGGCTGGACCAGGAGCCGCACGACCACCCACGCCCGGCCCGGCTCCGCCCACCCGAGCTCTCGGTGATACGGGAAGGGGTCGGTGATGGTGAGGGTGCAGGTTCCGAAGGTGTACTGGGCCGGGTCCGGACCGGCGGCCGGCTCGGGGCAGTCCGGCTGGTGGAGGCTGGGCGGGTCCTCGGCGTAGAGCAGCTCGGGCCCGCCCTCGGGGACGGCCAGCCGGTCGGCGGCGTCCTCGACCGTCTGGGTCACGCCGTCGTACTCGACGGCGACCCCGATCTCGTCGGCGTCCTCGGGCACGACGACCCACCGGGCGTGGACGCCCTCCTCGTCGAGGGCACCGACCTCGACGGGCGTGCCGTCGACCACCAGCGACAGCAGGGGCGAGATCTCCGGACCCTCGCCCCCGAGCACCACGGCGTCGCCGCCGGCGGCGGACAGCTCCCAGGTGACGGCCACGAAGCGGGTGCCCTCGGCGGCCTGGTCGTCGACGGCGGCCTCGCCCGCGGTGATCGTGTCGATGCGCTCCCGGGGGCTGGTGACGACCAGGTCGTAGCGACGCCCGGGCACGACGATGGCCGTCGGGAACCCCTCGATCTGCGTCGTCAGCTGGGCCACGAACGTCTCCCCCACGCGGGCCGAGCGGGCCGCATCGTCGTCGTCCCCCGCCGCCGACGAGCAGCTCGCCAGGCAGAGCGCGACGGCGAACGGGACGAGACGGCGGGCGGCGGGCACCGGGGCACTCTGCCCACGACGCCGTCGGCCCACCCCCCCGCCGGGGACCCCCGCCCTGACCCCTCTCTTGCGAACTCGGTGGGGTAGGCGCCCGAAACGGGGCGTCCATCCCACCGAGTTCGGGTGGGGTGGCAGCCTGGGGCGATGGGGACGACCGTCGCGGTGGTGCTGGCCGGCGGGGCCGGCACCCGCTACGACGGCCCGACGCCCAAGCTCCTCGCCCCCCTGCCCGACGGCTCGACGGTGCTGGGTCGCGCCGTCGCCACCGCCCTGGACGCGGCGATCGGCCCCGTCCTCGTGGTGACGGGGGCGGTCAGCCCCACCGATCTGCCGGCTGCGGCCCGGCTCGTCGCCAACCCGGACTGGGCCGCGGGCCAGGCCACCTCGCTGCGGACCGCGGTGGCCTGGGCCGGCGAGGAGGGGGC